>JAQCGR010000318.1 GCA_027619995.1 Pseudomonadota bacterium
CGGGATCGTGAACAATGCCGGCATCCTGCACCTGCACGAGATCGACGAATATGACGAAGACCGGCTGCAGGAAAGTTTCGAGATCAATGTCGTCGCACCCTACCGGTTGACCGTGGCGGCCCTGCCGCATCTGCGCAAGACGGGGGCGGGGCGGGTGGTCAATATCAACTCGCGCTCCGGCTTGCGCTACGTCAACGGCTCAATGGACTATTGCATCACCAAGCATGCGGCCATGGCGCTCAGCCAGGGCACCTGGCGTGAATGCTGGGATGACGGCATCCGCTCGACCGCCATCTGCCCGGGGCCGACCAACACCGATATGGCCGAGGGGCGGCCCGACCGGGACAAGCTGACCGATCCGGATACCATTGCCGGCTTGGTCTCGATGGTCCTGTCCCTGCCCAACAATGCCAGCGTGCCGGTCCTGGCGGTCTGCTGCGACCAGGAGCCGGGCCAGCCTTGATCGCTAGTATTTCAGCGCGACGGGGGCGATGACCATGAGGACCTGGGCTTCGTCATCGCCGCGGTTGATGTAGCGGTGCGGCACCGCGCTTTTGAACTGGAAGCTGTCGCCTGCTTCCAGCCGATGGGTGCGCCGGCCGAGCAGCAGGTCGACCGTGCCCGACAGAATGAGGCCGGCTTCTTCGCCGCCATGGACGTAAAGCTCGTCGCCGCTCGACGCGCCCGGCCGGTAGGTGGTGAGGACCAGGGCCATATCGCCGTCCAGGTTCGGCGACAGAAGCTCGTCGACCATGCCGAGGTAATCCGTCTTGCCCAGGGTGGTGTAGGACAGGCGGCGGCGCTTGCGGCGGCGCACGACGACCGCCCTTTCGGCCGGGTCGGCTGCCTCGCCCTGCTGGAAGAACCAGCCGATGCCGACGCCGAGGGCTTCCGCGATGGCCTGCAGGGTGCCGACCGAAGGGTTCTTGCGGCCGCGTTCGACCTGGCTGAGAAAGCCGACGGATTTGCCCGAGGCCGCGGCGAGCGCGGCCAGGGTCAGGCCGCGCACCTTGCGCATCGCCCGTATATCCGCGCCCAGATCGAGGCCGCCGGAGGGGGTGGTGGCTTCGGCTTCCCCACTCGGGATCGGGCGTGGCCCGTCCGTCACCGCATGGCCTCGACCACGAGGCGGGAAAATTGCTGGAGGACCGGATCCCAATAGGGCGAGAGCACGCCGCCGTCGAAACCGTCGGAGCGGCGACCCTCCTGCATCCGTTCGACGATGCCGATATCCTCCTCGTTCAGGGCCTGCCAATTGTCCAGCACCGCTTGGCGGGCCGCTGCGTAATCTGGCGAGGTGGCGCCTTCGCCCACGAAATAGCAGACGATCTCCTCGCGGCAGCGCCCCGCGCCCAGGGAATGGGCGACGAACACATCGACCTGATCGGGAAAGACTTCGAAGGCGAAATTCGGAAACAGGACGAACCAGTCGCCTCGACGCCTGCGCGCCTCCGAGAGGCCGGGGAAATAGGGCAGTCCCTCGCCTCGCGCGGGGTCGGTGGCCTGGAAGCTGTAGCCGCAATAGAGCAGATGGCCGTCGAAGGCGGGGGCCGTCCTCTCCTTCATCGTGACGAAACTGTGCAGCCAGGGATGGCAGGAAAACACGTGATAGGGCTCGATGAAATTCTCGAAGGCGAGCTTCCAGTCGGCCTTGAGGTCGAAGGTCAGGGTGCCGCCATGACCGAGGGTCGAGAAGTCGTATTCGGCGACCCGATCGGCGAGGGGCTTGATATAGGTCTCGAATGCCTCGGCCCGTCCGTCGAGGTTGACGAATATCCAGTCGTGCCAGGCGGCGCAGCGGACGGGAACGAGGTCGGCCCGGTGGCAGGTGCCGCGCACGGCCTCATGCTTGTCGCCGCCGAAGAAATGGGGCCGCGCCCGCAGATGGCCGTCTAGATCGTAGCTCCAGGAATGGTTGGGGCAGGTGAAATTGCGCAACCCTGTCGCCGCCTCGGTCAGGAGCTTCGCGCCGCGGTGCCGGCAGACGTTGTGGAAAACCCGCACCCGGCCGTCGCGGCCCCGGGCGAGGATCAAGGGCTGGCCGGCGACCTCGGCCGGCATGGCGTCGCCCGCCTTGGGGATGCGGTGCCCGAATCCGGCGAAAGCCCATGTGCGGCGGAACAGCCGCTCGTTTTCCAGCCGATGAAACGCCTCGCTGGTATAGGCGACATTGGGCAGGGCCGTACCTTCGGCCGTTGGCTTGTCCAGCCGCTCGAGAACGTCGGCGCCCAGCAGGGCATCGATTTCGGTTTGGGGGTGATCACTCCCAGCCGTCGGATTCATGGCTTGGTCGCCTCATCGAAAAAGAGTCGAAAAGTAAGTTCAATGCCCAAAGAAAGATATTCCTATGGAATAATTTCTGCTACTGAATTTTACCGATTTCGATCTCTTGTTCATCGCATCATGGAGTGGCCGGCATGGCCGAGCAGGCACGGGTCATCATCATCGGCGGCGGCATCGTCGGGGCCAGCCTGCTCTACCATCTGGCCAAGGAAGGCTGGACCGATTGCATTCTGATCGAGAAGGCGGAACTGACCTCGGGCGCCACCTGGCACGCCGCCGGCCAGTGCAGCCATGCGGTGGCCAGCATCGGACTGGGGCGGATTCACGGCTACGGAATCGAGCTGTACCAGAGGCTTGAAGCCGAAACCGGTCAATCGGTCTCCTGGCACGGCTGCGGCAGTCTGCGCATCGCCTATACCGAAGACCATATGGACTGGTTGCGCCACACTGTCGATGTCGGCCGCTATCTGGGCTTTCCCATGGAGATCGTTGGGCCGGACGAGATTCGCCGTCTCCACCCGCTCTACGAAACCGAGGGCATCATCGCCGCCCTGCACACCCCGGCGGACGGTCATGTCGATCCGTCAGGCACCTGCCAGGCCCTGGCCATCGGAGCGCGCCGCATGGGCGCGCGCATCATCCGGCGCAACCGTGTCACCGGCCTTACCCGCATGCCTTCGGGCGAATGGCGGGTCGAGACGGAGCAGGGTGAGTTCCTCTGCGAGCATGTGGTGAATGCCGGCGGCTACCACGCCCGGCAGATCGGCGGCTGGGTCGGCCTGGACCTGCCCATCGTCGGCATGCAGCACCACTATGTCGTGACCGATACGGTGCCCCGCCTGCGCGACCTCGACCGCGAGGTGCCGGTGGTGCGCGACGATCACGCTAAGGGTTACACGCGGCAGGAACAGAAAAGCATCCTGATCGGCATCTACGACACCCAGGATCCGCGTCCGGTCTGGCTCGACGGCACGCCATGGGAGTCGGAGAACGAACTGTTCGAACCGAACATGGACAATATCCTGCCCTGGCTCGAGCGGGCCTTCGAGCGCATGCCTGAGCTGGCCGAACTCGGCATCAAGCGGATCGTCAACGGCGCCATCTCCTACACACCGGACGGCGCCATGCTGCTCGGCCCGGCGCCGGGTCTGCACAACCACTGGCTTGCCTGCGGCGTAATCGTCGGCATCTGCTGGGGTCCGGGGGCAGGCAAATATCTCGCTCAACTGATGGTCCACGGCGCGGCCGATATCAGCATGCGCCCTTTCGATCCGCGCCGTTTCGGCGCCTATGCCGATCAGGATTTCGCCACCGCCCGCGCCAAGGAGGAATATTCGATCCGCCAGGAGGTGCCCTATCCGACCAAGCACCGGGAGGCGGCCCGCGGCTTGAAGAAGAGCGGCCTTCACGACCTGCTCG
>JAQCGR010000023.1 GCA_027619995.1 Pseudomonadota bacterium
GCCAGCCGAATGTGCCAACTACTTCGCCGCCGCCGGCTATGAACCCGAGTGATCGAAAAATGCTCTAGGCCCGAGCGGCGACACTGCGGCGGCGCGCGACCTCTATCTCGACCTTGCCAAACGCGCGCTCTGCAACATCCTTTGCGCCGATGCGCCGCTGACCTTGCAGCCCGGCGCGGTGGCGCCCGAATTCGACCTGGAACGCCGCACCGCCGGCGAAGATCTGCCCTCCCAGGCGCATACCTTCACGGGTCTGCGTCGGCTCGACAACCTGCAGGATTGTATCGAGCAGGTGCTGCGCGACGGCGTGCCCGGCGATCTGCTCGAGGCCGGCGTTGGGCGCGGCGGCGCCTCGATCTTCATGCGCGCCGTGCTGAAGGCGCACGCGGTCGGCGACCGCCGCGTCTATGCTTGCGACCGGTTCCCCGACGGCGCCCTGGAAAGGTTGGCCTGGCCCGTGGCGCTGCTGGTCCGGACGACCGCCTGGATTCCGGCGCGCCGCTGGCGGCGATATCTGTTCGACGCGATCCAGTCGAGTGCCCAGTCGCACGGCCCATCGAACCAACAGTCCTTTCCGATCGTCGTCGAGCCCAGCGAGCAGTTGATCGACATGGCCATTGCCTTTGCCCGCGATCCCGGCCTGCTGGCGCGCCTGGCCACCCCGCTCCCCGAAGTGAAACGCAATTTCGCCGCCTATGGCCTGCTCGACGAGCAAACCGTCTTTGTTCCCGGCTTCTTCGCAGACACTCTGTCAGGCCTCGAAACGCCTGTCCTCGCCGTGCTGCGGCTCGATGCCGATACCGAAGAGAGTACGGAGACCGCTCTCACCGAACTCTACGACAGGCTTTCGCTTGGTGGGTTCTGCATCGCCGACGACTATCACAGCTTCCCGGACTGCCGCCGTGCCGTCGATCGCTTCCGCACGGATCGAGGCATCACCGAGCCGATCCAGCAGATCGACCGCCATGCGGTGTTCTGGCGGCGCGCCGGGTGAAGGCTATACTGCCGACCGACAAGGAGCGATAAGCCATGGCCGAAGCCCATCTGATCAGCGCGGATTCTCATGTCGTAGAGCCGGCGGATGTCTGGACCCGGCATATCGGTGCGAAATGGCGTGACAAGGCGCCAGTGACCACGGTCGATGCCGAGGGCACGGTGCATTGGACGGTCGATGGCGGCATTCCCGTCGGCTCGGTCGGCGCGCCGAGCCAGGCCGGGCTGCGCTTCGAGGACCCGTCCAAGGTAACCTTCGAGGGCAAATGGGAGGATGTCCGCCCGGGCTGCGCCGATCCGGTGCCGCGCCTCGCCGACATGGCGCTCGACGGGGTCGCGGGCGAGGTCGTCTATCCGACCGTGGCCAGCCGGCTCTACACCGTCATCGGGGGCGAGATGCTGTCGGCCTGCCTGCGCGCCATGAACGACTGGATGGCCGAATTCGTCGAGGGGCGGGGCGAGACCTTTCGCGGCATCGCCATGCTGAACACCGACGATCCGGCCGACGCGGCGGGCGAGATCGCGCGCATCGCGGGGCTCGGCCTGGGCGCCGCGATGATCCCGACCGATCCGGGCGAGGGCCGGTCCTACGACCAGCCGGGCTACGACCTGCTCTGGGCCGCGGCGGAGGGTCATGCCATCCCCCTCTCCTTCCATGTCGCCTCGCCGCGCGTGGGGCCGGGCCATGTCGCCGTCTTCGCCTCGGACGGCACGGGTGCGGGCGCGGCGGCCTACCGCGCGACCCAGGCCTTCTGGATGCAGCGCTCGGTCGCCTGCATGATCTTTTCCGGCGTGTTCGAGCGTTTTCCCGGCCTGCGCGTGGCTATCGTCGAGCACGAGCTGTCCTGGCTGCCCCATCTGCTGGTCTCGATGGACCGGACCTATACGGAATACAGCCAGACCGCGCCCTACCGTTTCGCCGAGGGCCGGCTGCCCAGCGACTTCTTCCGCGACCGCATCTACACAACCTTTCAGGAGGACAAGCTGGGGGTCGAAACCCTGCCGGCGATGATCGGCGACGAGACGATCATGTGGGGTTCCGACTATCCCCATGCCGAATCGACCTGGCCCAACAGCCAGAAGTTCCTGGACGACATCCTGGGCGGCAAGGATGCCGCCTTCCGCGAGAAACTGACCCGGGGCAACGTCGCCCGGCTCTACGGCTTCGCCTGATGGCGGTGATGCTGCTCAAGCCGGCCAAGGCGGCGGCCGATGCCTGGCTGGCGCGCTTCGCCGCCGCTGCGCCCGGCCTCGAAATCCGGGTCTGGCCGGACCTGGGAGACGAGGGGGAGATCGACTACGCCTTCATCTGGGATCCGCCGCCCGGCCTGCTTGCCCGGCTGCCGCGCCTCAAGGGCGTGTTCAGCCTGGGTGCGGGGGCCGATCACCTGTTCCGCGACCCGGACCTGCCGCGCGACCTGCCGCTGACAAGGGTGGTCGACCCGAGCATGACGGCGCGGGTGACGGAACACGGCCTGACCCTCATCCTCCATCTTCACCGCAACATGGCGGCCTACGGCGCCGCCCAGCGGCGCGGCGAATGGGCGCCCGAGCCCCAGCCGCGCGCCCAGGACCGGCCGGTCGGCATCCTGGGCCTCGGTGTGCTGGGCGGCGATCTCGCCCGCCATTGCGCCGCGCTCGGCTTTCCGGTCGCGGGCTGGAGCCGGTCGGCGAAGCGCCTGGACGGCGTGGAAGGATTTCACGGGACGGAGGGCCTCGCCCCTTTCCTCGCGCGCACGGAAATTCTGGTCTGCCTGCTGCCGCTGACCCCCGAGACCAACGGCATCATGGACGCGGCCCTCTTCGCCGGGCTGCCGAAGGGCGCGATGATGGTGAATCTCGGGCGCGGCGCGCATCTCGTGACCGAGGATCTGATCGCGGCCCTCGATGCGGGCCATCTGGCCCATGCCTCCCTGGACGTATTCGACCCGGAGCCGCTGCCGGCCGCCTCGCCGCTCTGGGCCCATCCCAAGGTGACGATCACGCCGCATGTCGCGGGCATCACGGACCCCGACGCCGTGGTCGCCCAGGTGATTGAGAATATCCGCCGGATCGAGGCGGGCGAACCTGTCCTCTATCCAGTGGACCGCAATCTGGGCTACTGAAGGCCCATATCAACGAGGGAGAATTCCATGAGCAAGATCGAACGTCACCAGTCCACCGCGCGGATGAGCGGCGTCGTCATCCACGGCGACACCGTCTACATGGCCGGGGCCACGGCCAACGACAAAGATGCCGACGCGGCGGAACAGACCCGCCAGATCCTGGCCAAGATCGACGAGCGCATGAAGATCGCCGGCACCAGCAAGTCCAAGCTGCTGACCGCGACCATCTGGATCTGCGACATGGCCGATTTCGACGCCATGAACAGCGCCTGGGACGCCTGGATCGACCCGGCCAACCCGCCCTGCCGCGCCTGCGTGCAGTCGCCCAAGCTGGCCCGCGACGGGCTGCTGGTCGAAATCATGGCGATCGCAGCGAAGTAACCGATCTACCGGCCGGCGCCGACAATCAAGGCGCCGGCCGCCTATCGCGCCAGGGCGTTACGCGCTCATAGGCGATGGCCGCGCGAAGAACATCTGCATCCCGCCCCGGCAGCGCGCCGAGTTGAACGGCCAGCGGCAAGCCAGCCGCGTCGAATCCCGAACAGATCGACGCCGCGGGAGCCCCCCAGAGATTGAATGCCGCGTCGAAGGCCGGCCCTTCGACGACGCCGTAGATATGCTCCAGCCCGCGCGTCGCGGAAAGCAACGGTGCAACCTGCGGCACGCAGGCGGTCAGCACGAGATCGAAGCCCGCCATTGCGACCCCGAATGCGCGCATCGATTCGTCTCGTCCTTGCCGGGCACGGGCCAGGTCGTCCGCCGAAACCAGCGCGCCCAATGCCAGCCGATCGCGCGCCGTCGGGGTCCAATCCCGCCAATACGAGGCGAGCCTATCGCGATAATGGGCGAAGGCCTCGGCCAGGTAGATCACGGTGTTGCAGGCCGTCGCTTCGCCCAGGTCGGGCAAGCGCATCTCCTCGACCTCGGCACCCAGGCGAGCGAAGACCCCGGCCGCATCCTCCAGGGCCGCGGCCATCTCCGGCGTGGCCGGTATGTCTTCCGAATGCCAATGACGGGCGAAGCCGATGCGCAGACCGCGCAGGTCGCCATCCGGCCGGGTGGCAAGATCGGGCGCAGGACCGAGCGCCCGGACCGGCTCGGCCATCGCCGCGAGCATCAGTGCGCCGTCCTCGGCGGTCCAGGTCATCGGTCCGGCATGATCGACCGTTGCGCTCAAGGGCGCGATGCCGGCGAGACCGACCATGCCGTGGCTCGGCTTGTGGCCGAAGATGCCGCAATAGGCCGCAGGAATGCGGATCGAACCCGCCGTGTCCGTGCCGACCGCGCCCATGCACAGGCCGAGAGCGACCGCGGAGGCGGGTCCGCTGCTCGAGCCGCCCATATAACGGTCCCGGCCCCAGGGATTGGCGGCCCGAACCGAACCGTCCTCGAGGAACTGCGGACCGCCGATGGCGAATTCATGGGTCTGCAGCTTGCCCAGCAGGATCGCGCCGGCGGCCTTCAGCCGGGCCCAGCAGGCCGCGTCGCGATCCGGCACCCGCCCCCGGTCCAGCGCCGAGCCGTTCTCGGTGCCGATGCCGGCGGTATCGACGATGTCCTTGAGGCCGATGGGAATGGCGTGCAGCGGCCCGCGATAGCGGCCGGCTGCGATGTCTCGCTCCGCCGCCCGCGCATCGGCCAGGGCGTCTTCCGCGCGCAGGCGCACGAAGCAACGGTAGGTCCCGTCCAGGGCCTCGATCCGCGCCAGGAAGGCTTCAGTCAGGGCGACCGGCGACAGGTCGCGGGCGGCGATGGCCCGCGCCGCTTCAGCAATGCTCAGGAAACAGAGCTCGCTCAACCCGCGCCCGCCGTGGCATCTCGGCGCAGAACCATCAGATGCCCGCTTTCCATGCGTTGCCAGGCGGCATACATATCCTCGAGTTCCTCGACTTCCGGCGCGATCCCAACCTGGGCGAGGGCGGCGCGGAATTCGTCCCGCGTCATGCTTCCGGCCGGCGCCGGACGATATGGGGAATGACGTAGGAGATGACCATCTCGTCGCGCTGGTTGAAGCCCTTGTAGCGCAGCCGGAGCAGGCCCCGGTCGGGCTTGGAGCGGCTGGCCCGTGCCTCGATCACCTCGACCTCGGAGCGGATCGTGTCGCCGGCCATGACCGGGCGCGGCAGTTCGATCTCGTCGAAGCTGCGCGCACCCATGTTGCAGACCCGCAGCAGCCCCTCCTGGTAGAACATGCGGAAGACCATCGACAGGGTGAACATGCCGCTGGCGCTCAAGCCGCCGAAGACGGATTTCTTCGCCGCCTCGACATCGATATGAAAGGGCTGCGGATCGTACATCAGCGCGAAATCGACGATCATCGATTCGGTGAAGGTCAGGCCGCCGGCCTTGAACACCTCGCCCACCGTGAAATCCTCGAGATAACGGTCCGCCATCCTCTTTTCCTTCCTACCTCGACCAGGCGCCGCCGCGCCACCGCAACGCGGCCCCGTTCAAGCGGCGCGTTTCAGGGCGCGCACCATGCAGGCGATGCCCTCGACGCCCGTCGCACCCGGATAGGGCCCCGAATCCTCGAAGCCGAGCGCGCGATAGAGGGCAGCGGCCCGCGCCATCGTCACCGGCGAGGTTTCCAGGACCAACCGACCGCAACCGGCGCCCTCGGCGGCGTGGATCACCGCTTCGGCCAATGCCCGACCGAGGCCCAGGCCGCGTGCCGCAGGCTCGACCCAAAGGCGTTTGATCTCGCAGATACCGGCTTCGCCCGGTTCGACAGTTTTCAGCGCGACGATACCCAGGGCTTCCCCGTCGCGCCACGCAATCAATAGGCGGCCCTGGGGCGGGACGTATGCGCCGGGCAAGCCGGCCAGCTCCGCCTCGAAGCTTTGGAAACAGGCTTCGACATCGGTCGCCGCCTGGTAGTCGCGGAACAGGCGGCGCGCCGCCTCGATCCCGACGGGATCCTCGGCCTGGCGGATGACGATATCGCTCACAGGCTGATCTTCCCCTCCATGTAGAAAGCGGCTTTGCCCTTGAGGACGATCCGCTCGCCCTTGTCGATGCAGACGAGGGAGCCGCCGCGGCGCGAAATCTGGCGGGCCGTCATTTCGGTCTTGCCCAGGCGCTTCGACCAATAGGGAGCAAGAGTGCAATGGGACGAGCCCGTGACCGGATCCTCCGGAATGCCGAAATAGGGCGCGAAGACGCGCGAGACGAAATCGACCTCCTCACCCGGCGCGGTGATGATCGTGGCCTGGCGTTTCAGGCCGATCAGTTTCGCCGAATCGGGCACGAAATCGCGCACCGCCGCCTCGTCGGGCAGCACCGCCAGATAGTCGCGCGTGCCACCGAAGCATTCGAGCGGCCGCAGCCCGAGGGCCGCGACCAGGGCCTCGGTCTCCTCTTCGTCGATCGGCCCGGCGGGCTGGACCGGGAAATCCATGACCAGAAGATCGCCTTCCCGCGCAATATCCAGCATGCCGACGCGCGTGTGGAATCGAACCTGGCCGCGTTCGGGCTCCAGCCGCATCAGGATCAGGGCCGCCGTGGCGAGCGTCGCGTGACCGCAGAAATCGACCTCCTCGCCCGGCGTGAACCAGCGCAGGTGGTAGTCCTCGCCCTGGGGGATGTAGAAGGCGGTTTCCGACAGATTGTTCTCGATCGCGATCGATTGCAGGGTCTCGTCGGGCAGCCATTCGGCGAGCGGGCAGACGGCCGCCGGATTGCCGCCGAACACCCGATCGGTGAAGGCGTCCAGTTGGTAGAGGGTCAGTTCCATCGCGTAGTTCCCATCCCCATAGTCCAATCCAAGCCGCGCGCCGCCGCAAGCCCCCGGTGGCGCAAAGCGGTCATGCTCTCACGTTTTCTTGCGCTCTATCAGGCAGGTGCAGGAGCCATGGCCCAACAGGCGGCCCTCGGCGTCCTTGATCCAGGCTTCGGCGGTGCCCATGCGGCGGCCGACACGGATTGTCTTGCCCTCGGCGAAGACCGGGCCGGAATCGACCAGGATCGGCCGGATGAATTTGATTTCGAGGGCGACCGTGGTCGACCAGTCGCCGGCATCCGTTTCGGTGATCACGGCGCAACTGGCCGCGCAATCGATCAGGGTCGCCGCCAGGCCGCCATGGGCGACGCCGTTGGTATTGGCATGGTCGTGGCGTGGTTCGATCCGGAACAGGGTGCGCCCCTTTTCCGCCTCGACCAGGGAGATGCCCATGCTGCGCCACATGGGCGTGATCGGCAGTTCGCCGGCCACGATCTTGTGCAGGAATTCAAGGCCCGCCATGTCGCGCGCGCCGGGCGCTTCGCGCGGCACCGCCGCATTCGCGGTTTCTTCGCCCATGTCCGTCCTCCCCAAAACCGGCGGCACGATAGGCGCAGGGGCCTTCGGCGTCGAGAGCCGTCCGCCCGCTTGATCGCGCCCGATACCTCGCCCACACTGTCCCTAGCCGCACCAGGGAAGGGTCCGGTCTTGCGCGTTCGTATCGAAGAGGCCGGCGGCGTGCCGACCCGCTATTACCATGAGGGCAACGGCCCGCCGTTGTTGCTCGTCCACGGGGTCGGCGTCACGGCCGATACTTGGCTGCGCAATATCGACTCCCTGGCCCAGGATTTCGCGGTCTATGCCCCCGACCTGCTGGACAACGGGTATACCGGCCAGGGCAGCTATACCGGCGGGCCGCCCCAGCCCCATATGGTCGCCCATCTCGCCGCTTTCGCCGACCATCTCGGCCTGGGCGCGTTCGCCGTCTGCGGCAGTTCCTTCGGCGGATTGCTGGCCGCGCTTCTCCATCTCCGCATGCCCGAACGGGTTGCGCGACTGATCCTGTTGAGCAGCGGCACTCTGTTCAATTCGGAAGAGGAACTCGCCCGCACTCTCGCCGACTCCTACGCCAACGGCATTTCGGCCATTGCCGACCCGAGTTGGGAAAGCTGCCGGAGACGCATGGAGCGGATCGTCCACGATCCCGAAACGGTGCCGCCCGAGATGATTTTCGCCCAGCTCACGCTTTACGCCATGCCGGGCCAGCGCGAAGCCTACGAGCGCCGCATGAAGGGTCTGATGGATATCGAAGCCTGCCGGCCCTATCGGGTGGCGGATCGGTTGGAGGAAATCGCGGCGCCGACCTTGATGATCTGGGGCCGGGACGATCCGCGCGCCGTCACGGCCCGCGCCGAGGATGCGGCGGTGCGCATCCCCGATGCCAAACTGGTGGTGTTCGACCGATGCAAGCATCATCCCCATGTCGAGCAGGCCGACCGCTTCAACGATCTGCCCCGCCGCTTCCTCAAGGGCGAGGCCCTGGCCGATACGGCATGACCGAACGGAGGACGAGAGGATGAACGCCCGAACCGCTGCGACGGCACCGCCCTTCCGCCCCCGGCGCCTGGGCCATGTCAATCTCTATGTCTCCGACCTCGACCGCTCGATGGCGTATTTCAACGCCGTCGTGGGACTGGAGGAGGTCTATCGCCGCCCGCCGATCAAGGGCGGCTTCCTGTCGAACGGCAACACCCATCACGATATCGGCATGGTCGAGACGTCGAGCCCGCTCTGCCGCACCGGGCGGCCGGGCCTCAACCATCTCGCCTTCGAGATGGAAAGCGAAGCCGACCTGGTCGCCGGCTACCGGCGGCTCCCAGATCCGGCCGCCGCCTTCCCGCGCACCATCGACCACGACATCACGCGCTCGATCTACGGCCACGACCCGGACGGCAATGCCGTTGAAATCTATGCCGACATGCACAGGGACTGGCGTACCAGGCGCACCGGAGACGTGACCAGGGAAACGCCGAAATGGGTGCCCGGCGACGGCGCGCCGACTGCCGAGAGCAATTACCATCCGGCGCCCGAGATCCGCCGGGTCGATACGGCCGCCTTCCATCCCGAACGCATCAGCCACGCCGCCGTGGTCGCGGCGGATTACGAAGCCGCATTCGACTACTACACCGGCACCCTGGGCCTGGACCTTCGCCTGGGCGGCCGCGAGACGGATTTCTGCGCCCTGGGCGGCACAATGGGCGGCATCGACCTCACCCTGTTCCGGGCCGCCGAATGCCGTGCCGAGCCTGGCCTTCACCATGTCGGATTCCTGCTGGCGGAGGAGAACGGTCTTGACGCCTCGCTCGCCACCTATCGGGAGCGGCACGGCGAGCCCGACGCAGTCGTCGATTCCGGGTTCCGGCGCTCGGTCTTCCTGCGTGATCCGGACGGCATCCGCCTCCAGTTCCATACCGACCGGGCGGACCCGGTGGCGGGACTCGCGGGGCTCGCGCCGCAAATGGCGCTTTTTGCGGGCTAGGAGACGACCATGACCGGACGCATCGCATCCAAGCTTAAGGAAATGGGCCTGGAACTGCCCGAGCCCTTCGCCTACCCCAAGGGCAACCGGCGCGGCTGCGTCGCGGTCGATCGGCTGCTGTTCGTCTCCGGCCATCCGCCCCCCGCCCTGCCCGGCATCCGGACCCGGGGCAAGATCGACAAGGACGTCTCGATCGAAGAGGGCTACGCTGCGGCGCGGGCCTGCGGCCTGCTCATGCTGTCCCCGATCAAGGCCGAGATCGGCGATCTTGACCGGGTCGAGCGTATCGCCAAGCTGCTCGGCATGGTCAATGCCTCGCCCGGCTTCGAAAGCCCCTTCGCGGTAATCGACGGCGCCTCGGACCTGTTCCATGAACTCTGGGGCCCGGAAAAGGGCCAGCACGCCCGCAGCGCCGTCGGCGTCGCCGAATTGCCGCGGGGCATTCCGCTGGAGATCGAGGGCATCTTCGTGTTGGCCGAGTAGGACGAACAAATCGCGAGAAGCCGGATGACCGACCGTCAACCTTTCCTCAAGACCGCCTATGGCGGCTACAGCGTCGCGCGGGTGCCGACAGAGGACGCGGAACTGACACATGTCGGCCCCGGCACCCCGGCCGGCGAATATCTGCGCCGGTTCTGGCAGCCGGTCGCCCTGACCCAGGACCTCGGCGATCTGCCCAAGGCGATCCGCATCCTGGGCGAGGATTTGGTGGTCTTTCGCGATCTGTCCGGGCGGATCGGCCTGCTGCACAAGCATTGCAGCCATCGCGGCACGAGCCTGGAATACGGACGCCTCGAAAAGGAGGGTGTGCGCTGCTGCTACCACGGCTGGCTCTTCGCCGTGGACGGCACGATTCTCGAAACACCGAACGAAACTTCGGGCCGGAGTCTGGCCGGCCGATTGTGCCACGGCGCCTATCCGGTCGAGGAATTCGAAGGCCTGATCTTCGCCTATATGGGACCGCCCGAGGCACAGCCGCCCTTCCGGCTATTCGATACGCTGGATGTCCCAGGCTATGAGCTGGGCCTGGGGAACCCGATCGGCGTCGAATGCGTCAAGCCCTGCAACTGGCTGCAGATCATGGACAACGTGGTCGATCCCGTGCACGAGCCGTTCCTGCACGCGCGCCACAGCGGCTATCAGTTCCTCAACGAAGAGGGCAAGCCGGTCACGGAACTGGAAGAAGTCGGCGAATACGATTTCGTCGAGACTCCGGCGGGCCTGCTGTGCCAGGAGACCCGCCGCATCGGCGAGGATATCTGGGTGCGCCAGATCGAATACGTCCTGCCGAATATCGCCCAAATCCCGCGTACGCCGGTCTTCCCCGCATCTTACCCGGCCGGGGCCGACGAAATCGTCTATCTGCCATGGGTGACGCGCTGGCGGGTCCCGATCGACGACGAGAACACGGCCGAATTCGCCCTCGTCCGCCTGCGCCCGGGCGAGGAGAATATCTACATCACCGATCCCGGCCCGGTCGTTCGGACAAACTACGGCGGCCGGCCCTATGAGGAAATGCAGCGTTATCCCGGCGATTACGAAGCCCAGATCAGCCAGCGCCGGATCGCCCGGCACGGCACCGAACATCTGACCGGTTCGGATCGCGGCGTCATGCTGATGCGGGCGATGGTGCGAGACGGCATCCATGCCGTTGCGGACGGACAAGACCCCCGCGGCCTCGCCCGCGAAAACGGTGGCCATATGGCGACCTATGGCAGCGATGTGGTGTTCCGTCGTCCCCGAATGGAGCCGACCGATCGAGATGCCGCAACCTTGCGCGAGCGGCAGGAAGCAGTGGCGCAACGCGCATTGAAAACCCCGCCCGTGGGAGCGGGCGGGGTTTTTCGGATCTAAGCCGTCGGGCGTTCGGTCAGGCGGCCCGGCGCGCCGAGTTGTCGTTCGCGCCGCTGTCGTTCTTCGCCGCCATCCCACGCGAGATGACATAGGGGATATCGCCCCGTGTCAGGCCGATATCGTGCAATTCATGCGCATCGAGATTGGCCAGGGCCTGAAGATCACGCTGCCGGCGGCTCCATGCCTGAATCGGTTCGACCAGATGGTCGCTCACCCAAGCCGCCACGCCGTTTCCGCTCTTCTTCGTATCCCGCTCGCGCCAAGCGAGCCATTCCACCGTGTAAACCATGTTCTTCCTCGTTTACTTCCATTCGATCCGCGGCGGTTTTTGTTGCGCCGCGAGATCACTAAACAACATCGTTTTGTTTTCTAGGAGTTATGTAATGCTGCAACGCACAAATGGAACGCGCCAAGGCGGCATGGCAGGCATTCGGTAGAGGCATAGCGCGCCGCCCGAGGAAGCCGTTGTTCGCGAGGATTGGAGGGCGCCGCCGGAGATGGCGGGGCGTCAGTTCTCCAGGTGGATATTCACCCGGCGGTTCTGGCGGCCCTTGTTCTCGATCTTGCCGATGCGCAGGCGGCCAATCTCGCCGGTGCGGGCGACATGGGTGCCGCCGCAGGCCTGCAGATCGACCCCTTCGATATCGAGCAAGCGAACCCGGCCGCCGCTGGTCGGCGGGCGCACGGACATGGTGCGCACCAGATCGGGATTGCTCGACAGTTCCTCGGCCGAAACCCAGCGCGCCGCGACCGGATGGTCGCCTTCGACAAGGCGGTTCAGGTCGGTGGTCAACTGATCCTTGTCCAGGCTCGTATCCGGCAGATTGAAGTCCAGCCGGCCCTTCTGGTCGTTGAGATTGCCGCCGGTCACCTCGCCTTCGATGAGCGAGCAGAGAAGATGCATCGCCGTATGGGTCCGCATATGGCGGAAGCGGCGGTCCCAATCGATCTCGGCCGTCACCGTCTCGCCCACGGCCAGGCTCGGCGCGCCCTCCTCCACGATATGAACCGGTTCGCCGGTTATATCGTGTTTGCGGGTATCGGCGACGCGCACGGCGCGACCGTCGGCGGTGCGCAGCCAACCCATGTCGCCCGGCTGGCCGCCGCCCTCGGGATAAAAGACCGTGCGGTCGAGGCGGACGCCGCCTTCACCCACGGCGGTCACCGTCGCCTCGCAGGATTTGGTATAGGCGTCGTCCCGGAATATTTCTTCGGTCACGGTTCTCGTCCTCAAAAAGTCACGCTTTGCCCGGCGTTTCGCCCGCCAGCACGAGATTATAGCGCGGCCGGTCGATATTGCCGCCCGAGACGATCACACCGACCCGCTTGCCTCGCATGGTCTCGCGCTCCTGCATCAGAGCGGCGAAAGCGCTGGCCCCCGCCCCCTCGGCGACATTATGGGTCGCGCTGAAAATCACGCGCATGGCCTCGGCCATCTCGTCCTCGCCCACCGCCACCACCCGCTCGACCCCATTCAGGATCATCGCGAGCGCCTCGGGATAGGGAATGCGCACGGCGAGGCCTTCGGAGAAAGTGTCGCAACTGTTGGTCGGCACCGGGGTCTTCTGTTCGAAGGAATGGAGATAGCAGGGCGCCTTTTCCGCCACCACGCCGACCACCTTGGTCTTGAGCCCCAGGGCGTCGCGCGCCGCGACCACCCCGTTGCAGCCCGAGCCCATGCCGATGGGCACATAGACGGTGTCGAGGTCCGGCGCACCGCGAAACAGCTCCATCGCATAGCTGCCGACCCCGCGCACCAGATCGGCGTGATAGGAGGGGAAGAGGTGCAGGCCCCGCTCCTTCGCCAGATCGGCGGCCAGTTCGAGCGAGACGTTGAAGTCGCGGCCATGCTCGATCAGTTCCGCGCCGAAGCCGAGCATGGCGGCGTTCTTTTCCGGGTTGTTGCCTTCGGGCACAACGATGGTGGCGCTCAATCCCGCGCGTTTCGCGGCGAAGGTCACGCTTTGCCCGTGATTACCGGTCGAGGCGGCGATCACCCCGGCAAGACCCGGCTCCCGCCGCTTGAGCCCGTCGACATAGTTGATCCCGCCGCGCACCTTGAACGCGCCGGTCGGCGTGTGATTCTCATGTTTGAGCCAAACCTCGCAGCCAGCCGCCTCGGCGAGCAGGGGCCAGGCATATTGCGGGGTCGGCGGGATGACCGCATGGACCCGGGCGGCGGCTTCTTCCATGCTGGCAAGGTCGTACATGGCAATTCCTCCGATGGACCCGGCCATTATGCCGGGGCCGCAGCGCGCGGCAAACCGCCCAATCAGGCCGCGCGGCGCGCGATGAAGACGCCGAGGAGAATCGCCGCCCCCGCGCCCAGCAGAGGCGGCGTCAGCGGCTCGCCCAGGATCAGGGCCGCGAAAGCCAGGGTCGCGGCCGGCTGGCAGAACTGCAGCAGGCCGATGCGGCCGATACCGCCCTTGCTCAAGGCCCAATACCAGGCGGCATAGGCCAGGATGGACGAGGCCAGGGCGAGATAGAGGATGGAAAGCCAGCTTTCCGTCCCCACCGCCGCCCAGTCGAAACCGGTCCCTTGGAATGCGAGGACCGGTGCCAGGACGAGCCCAGCCATGGCGATGCCCCAAAAAGTGGCGCTCCACGCCGAATAACCGAGCTGCCCGAGCCGGCCGCCCGCGACATAGCCCAGGCAGACGACGACGCTGCCCGACAGGATAATGAGGTCGCCAAGCAGCGGATCGTCGCCCCCGGCCTCGAAGCCCAGGCGCAACCCGATCAGGGCCGCCGTGCCCGCCCCGGCGATGCCGACCCCCAGCCACCACAGGCCGGGCGGCCGCCGCCGTTCCAGCGTGAAGATGATGAGGCCGGTGATCGCCGGCAGCACGGCCAGGATCAGGCCGGCATGGGATGCGCTGGTGTGGCTCTGGCCCAGGCTGAACAGAATCGGAAAGATGACGAAGCCGCCCAAGGAGGAGATGACGAGCCAGCGCCATTGCACGGCGCCGCGCGGCAGGCGCAGCCTCAGGGCCAGGGCGAGCGGCGCCGTGACGAGCGCCGCCAGCACCGTGCGCAGCGCCGCGACCATGATCGGGTCGATCTCGGCTACCGCGATCTTGGTGACGATCGCCGTGCCGCCCCAGATCAGGATAGCGATCGCCGCCGCCCCGATGACCGCCGGGCCGGCCGTTGTCGGGGCAGGAAGCGCCCTTCCCTCGCCCCTCACACCCCGCCCTCGACCGGGCGCATGGTATGGCCGTGGTCGAGGGGGCCGTGGCCCTTGCCGTAGCCGGGGGCGTTATGGATGGCGGTCCAGACATAGGCGCGGGCACGGGCGACGGCGGCGGACAGGTCCATGCCCTGGGCCAGGCCCACGGCGATGGCCGAAGCCAGGGTGCAGCCCGTGCCATGAGTGTGGCGGGTCTCGATGCGCGGACTCTCGAAAATCTCGGCCGCGCCGGCTTCGCCCCCAGCCCCATCGACCAGCACGTCGCGCAGGACCGCGCCCACCATATGGCCGCCTTTGAGCAGCACCGCACGCGGCCCGAAAACCAGGAGCCGGCGCGCCATACCCTCCATCGCCTCGGGCCCGGCCAGGGCTTCGCCGACCAGGGCTTCGGCCTCGGGAATGTTCGGGGTGACGATGCGGGCCAGGGGCAGCAAGCGGCCGCGCAGGGCCTCGACCGCCTCATCCTCCAACAGCCGCGCGCCGCCCTTGGCGACCATCACCGGATCGACCACCACCGGCACGCCGGGCGCACGCGCTTCGATCTCCGCTGCCACCGTCTCGATCACGGCGGCGGAATGCAGCATGCCGATCTTGATCGCATCGGCGCCGATATCCTCAAGCACCAGCCTCATCTGCTGGGCGATGAATTCGGGCGGCACCGCATGGATGCTGAACACCCCAAGCGTGTTCTGGGCCGTCAACGCGGTGATCGCGGTCGCCGCGAAGCCGCCCAGCGCCGTCACCGCCTTGATATCCGCCTGGATGCCCGCCCCGCCCCCGGAATCGGAGCCCGCGACGATCAACACGCGTCCCTTCATGACACCCTCGGATTTCGCTCTAAAGGAGCCGCCAGATATGGTGCGGCAAGGCCCCGTTGTCCATTTCGCCGCCGCCCCTACCCCGCAGCACGGGCGATGGCCTGGGCGATATCGGAGACGACGGCCTGGACGAGGGTTTCGTCCTCGCCCTCGGCCATGACGCGGATGACCGGTTCGGTGCCCGATTTGCGGATCAGCACGCGGCCGGTGCCATTGAGACGGGCCTCGCCGGCCGCGATCGCCTTCTTGACCGATTCGGCCTCGAGCGGCCGGCCGTCGGTGAAGCGGACGTTCTGGAGGATCTGAGGCAGGGGTTCGAAGAGACGGCTGACCTCGCTGACCGGCTTGTCGGCCTGGACGATCACAGCCAGGGCCTGGAGCGCGGCGATCAGCCCGTCGCCCGTGGTGACGTAGTCGGACAGGATGATATGGCCCGACTGCTCGCCACCCATGTTGTATCCGCCCTCGCGCATCCGCTCGATGACGTAGCGGTCGCCGACCTGGGTGCGCACGAGATCGAGGCCGAGACCGCCGAGATAGCGTTCGAGGCCCAGATTCGACATCACCGTGGCCACCACGCCGCCGCCCTCGAGCCGGCCGGCACCGTGCCAATGCAGGGCGACCAGGGCCATGAGCTGGTCGCCGTCGAGCACCTTGCCCTTCTCGTCCACGATCAGCACCCGGTCGGCGTCGCCGTCGAGAGCGACCCCCAGATCGGCGCGGGATTCGCGGACCTGGCGGACCAGAGCCTCGGGATGGGTCGCGCCGCAATCCCGGTTGATATTGGTGCCGTTGGGATCGACGCCGATGCGCACGACCTCGGCCCCCAGTTCGGCCAGCACCGTCGGTGCGACCTTGTAGGCAGCCCCGTGGGCGCAATCGATGACGATGCGCAGCCCGTCCAGGGTCAGCCCGGCAGGGAAGGTGTTCTTCACGAATTCGATATAGCGGCCGGGCGCGTCCTCCAGCCGATGGGCGCGGCCAAGCTTCGCGGCATCGGCGCGCAGGGGGCCGAAATCGCCGTCCATCAGGGCCTCGATCTCGGCCTCGACCTCATCGGACAGCTTGTAGCCGTCGGGCCCGAACAGCTTGATCCCGTTGTCGTGGAACGGATTATGCGAGGCCGAGAGCATGACCCCGAGATCGGCGCGCATGCTGTGGGTGAGCATCGCCACGGCCGGCGTCGGCAGCGGCCCGACCAGGGTCACGTCCATGCCCATGGAGACGAAGCCGGCGGTCAGGGCGGGCTCCAGCATATAGCCGGACAGTCTTGTATCCTTGGCTATCACCACTCGGTGACGATGGTTGCCCCGGGTGAAGCGATAGCCGGCGGCCATCGCCACCCTGGTCGCGATCTCCACCGTCATGGGCTCGGCATTCGCCGTGCCGCGAATGCCGTCCGTGCCGAAATACTTGCGTGCCATGGCCCCCGCCGAATGCCTGCTGTGATACCGCCTTATAGCAGAAAGCGCGTCGGAGACGGGAGACAGCCGCGACCGCATCCGGCGCCGCGCACGCTATCCCCGAACGGCCAGCCAGACGGCGAGGGCCTGGGCGGTTTCGGCGACGTCGTGAACGCGCAGGAGTTGCACCCCTGCCTCGGCCGCGATCAGGGCAGCGACAATCGAGGCGGCCAACCGCTCACCCGGCGCGGCGCGGCGCTTGACCGCGCGCACCAGCCCCTTGCGCGAGGCCCCGACCATAATCGGGCAGGCGAGGGCGTGGAATTCGCCAAGGCCTCGCAGCACCGCCTCGTTATGGGCGCTGGCCTTGGCAAAACCCAGGCCCGGATCGATGCAGATACGGTCGCGCGCGATGCCCGCCGCCTCGCAGGCCGCGATGCGCGCGGCCAGTTCCGCCGTCACCTCGCCCACCACATCGTCGTAATGGGGCTTCTCGCGCATGGTCGCGGGATCGCCGCGCATATGCATCAGGATCACGGGGCAGCCCAGGGCGGCCACGGTATCCAGGGCCTCGGGATCGTGGGCCAGGGCGGATATGTCGTTGACCAGGGCGGCGCCGGCCGCCACCGCCGCGCGCATGACCTGGGCGCTGCGCGTGTCGATGGAGAGCGGCGCGCCGCAATCCACCAGGCCCTCGATCACGGGCAGCACACGGAGCAGCTGTTCATCCGCCGGGACCGCCGCCGCGCCGGGGCGGGTCGATTCGCCGCCGATATCGAGCATGGCGGCGCCCTGCTCGACCAGCCGGCGGCCTTGCTCGATCGCCACCGCCGGGTCCAGAAAACGCCCGCCATCGGAAAAACTGTCCGGCGTGACATTGACCACGCCGACCAGGCGCGGCCGGTCGAGGGCGATGCCCGCGAAAGCCGCCGGTCCCGCGAATGCATTCGGCCCGGCAAATGCCTTTGGCAAGGTGGCGTTTACCCTTCCCCCATTCATGGCGCGCACTCTGGCCGCGGTTTCATTCCCTGTCCATGGAGCGGGTTATGTTCGACGGCGTTGAAGCGGACGGCTGGACCGACGGTGCGGCCTACGATGCGGGGATGGGTCGGTGGAGCCGGGCCGTGGCCGAGACATTTCTGGTTTGGCTCAACCGCCGGCCGGGGCTGACCTGGCTGGATATCGGCTGCGGCACCGGCGCGCTGACCGGCGCCGTTCTGGACAGGACGCGGCCCGAGCGGGTGCTGGCGATCGACCCGTCGTCCGCCTTCCTGGCCCATGCCCGGGCTCGCCTTGCCGATCCCCGCATCCTCTTCCAGGCGGGCGAGATGGAGGAAATCCCCGCTCCCGACGCCGCCTTCGACGCGGTGGTCAGCGGCCTCGCCCTCAACTTCCTCGACCGGCCGCGCTTCGCCATGCCCGAGCTTCGGCGCGTCGCCAAGCCGGGCGGGGTGGTCGCGGCCTATGTCTGGGACTATGGCGGGCGCATGGAGCCGCTGCGCAAATTCTGGGAGGCGGCGGCCGAACTGGAAACGGATTCGTTCGATTTCGACGAAACCCGGCGCTTCGCGGATTGCGATCCCGAGCATCTGAGCGACCTGTTCGAGGGCGCGGGCTTCGATTCGGTCGAAACGAAGGCTATCGACCTGCCCCTCGCCTTCGACGATTTCGAAGCCTGCTGGCGCGCCGTGGCGACCGGCTGCGGCCCCGCGCCCAGCTATGCCGCCACCCTGGACGACAGCACGCGCGATGCGCTCAAGCGAGCCTATCGCCAAGCGATCTGCCCCCATGGCGGCACGGTCCGCGCCACCGCCCGCGCCTGGGCCGTCCGCGCGGTGACTTGAGCGCGGCGCGGATCCACCCGCGGTAATACAGCATTGCGGCCGCGCGGGTTTCCCGCCGCGGTGCCGATCCACTAGGCTCCCGCCGGAATCGTCCGCATCGATCCCAGCAGGAGAGTCCGCCCATGCACGCCCTTATCGTCCTGGCCCATCCGGAGGCCAAATCCTTCAACGCCCAGATGGCCCGGATCGCGAAGGAGACTCTGGAGGCCCAGGGCTGGACGGCGGAAATCAGCGACCTCTACCGCCAGGGCTTCGATCCTTGCGAAGGACTGGCGCATTTCCCGGCGCCGAAGGAACCGGATTATTTCAGCGCCCAGGGCGAGCAGCGCCATGCCGCCGATACCGATACCATGCCGCCCGAGGTCCTGGCCGAGGTCGAGAAGCTGGAGCGCGCGGATCTGGTCGTCTTCCAGTTTCCCATGTGGTGGTTCTCGACCCCCGCGATCCTCAAGGGCTGGCTCGACCGCTGCCTGGTCTATGGCTGGACCTATACCGGCTCGATGCGCTACGATCGGGGCTATTTCATGGGCAAGCGGGCGATCCTGTCGGTTTCGACCGGCGCGCCGGCCAGTACCCATGGCTGCGACGGCCGGAACGGCGACGCCGACATGCTGCTCTGGCCCTTCCATTACAGCCTGCACTATGTCGGCTTCACCGTGCTGCAGCCCTACTACAGCTTCTCGGTCGAGAGCGGGATCCTCTACTCCGATCCCAGCGTCCTGAACGACCGGCTGGAAGGCTACAAGGCCGGCTTGGCCGACCATCTGCGCGGGATCGACAGCATGGCGCGCATCCCCTTCAACGGCTGGGACGACTGGGACAAGGAAGGCAGGCTGAAGCCCGACGCCCCGGCCTATAGCCCCTTCATGCGCCACCCGGATTAGCCCGCCCGGCCCTTACGGCCGCCATTCGATTATTGATCCATGTGAATCAACACTCCTGGAATTCGTGCTTTTTCCCGCGACGCGTCGGGCTGTCCGATGCGTTTACCGACCTACGCCGACCAGGAAAGTACGATGGCCAAGGACGCGATTGCCCTGCTGAAGGACGACCACGAGACGGTCAAGAAACTGCTCAAGAAGCTGACTGAAACGACCACCCGGGCCACCAAGAAACGCCAGGACTTGCTCGGAAAGATCGCCAAGGAATTGGAGATCCACACGACGATCGAGGAGGAAATCTTCTACCCGGCGTTCAAGGCGGCGGACGGGAAGGAGCATGACGTGCTGAACTACGAGGCGATCGAGGAACACCGGGCGGTCGACAAGCTGGTCCTGCCCGACCTCCAGAAGACCGATCCCGGGACCGACCAATTCTCCGGCCGCGCGAAGGTCCTGCGCGAACTCGTCGAGCATCACGCCGACGAGGAGGAGGAATCCATGTTCCCCAAGGCGCGGAAGACCCTTTCGAAAACCAAACTCAAGGAGCTCGGGTCGAAAATGGAAGAGCGAAAGAGCGAGCTCAAGAAGAAGCTCTAGCGCCGGCCTCGCCCCCGACCACCGGTCTCGAAACACAATTTCCCCTGCGATCCTTCGGAAACCCGAAGCGACCGCAGGGGCAAGTCTTATTCTGGGACGGGCCTAGCCTGGATCCAGCCTGGGCGCGCCGAGCGCCCGGCCCGGCCTAACGCGCCCGGATTTCCGGCGGGGCTTCGCGGATCGCGCCGAGCAGACGCGGGCTGATGCCCTGATCGACCGGCACCTTGGCATCGGCCAGGAACGCCTGGACCGCCCGGCGGGTGATCGGTCCCTCGACCCCGTCGACCGGGCCGAGATAATAGCCGCGCTTGGCCAGCTCGCGCTGGATATCCAGCACCACGCCGGTCCCGGCGGGTGCGAAGCGCGTCACCTTGGGCTGGGCGAACATCAGATGATCGACCAGGGCCTGATCCGCCACGCCCGTCACCGGCAGGCCGGCATCGCGCTGATAGGCGCGCACGGCGGCGCGGGTCTGCGGGCCGAATATCCCGTCGACCGGCCCGGAATGATAGCCATGGCCACGCAGCTCCTTCTGGGCCGAGCGCACATAGGCCTCGTCCATGGTGTCCATCTTTTGAACCCGGAGGATGGGCAGGCCCGCGTCGCGCACGCCCGCCGCGCCCACGGACAAAGGCGCCGCCACCGCCGATCCGGCGAGAACGGCCACCACGGCGGCCCCGAGTGCCAAGCCTCGGATCGCCGCATACCCTTCGCGCTTCACTGGATTCCGTTGCATGGTCCCTGCTCCTTGTTCCGTTTCCTCCGGGCGAGTCGAAATTTTGGCGCGTCCCGGGACAAGCGAAGGGCGCGCCGTTTTCGACGCGCCCCGTCGCTCTGGAATGGAAATTATGGCGCTCGATCGTGTCGAAACTGCGGCGGCGCGATCCTGCCGCCTATCACTGCCCCGCAAAAGAAAGGGACCGCACGGCATATCCAGGCGGTCCCAATTCCTTCGCTAAATCTGCGCCGGCTCGATCTACCCCGGCTGCGGCTCGGGTTCGGGGCCACCTGCTGTCTTGCCGCCTTGCGGCTTGGGGCCGCTGGTCGGGACGGAGGAGCGAATGCCGCCGCCCTGGTCGCTCGGACCGCCGGGTTCGGGGCGCGTGATATCCTCGCCGCGCAGCAGCGACTGGATATCGGCGTTGCTCAGGGTCTCGTATTCCAGCAAGCCGTTGGCGATGGTGTGCAGGTCGTCGATATTCGCGGTGATGAGCTCGCGCGCCTTTGACTCGCCCGCCTGGACGATGCGCTTGACCTCTTCGTCGATGGCGCGCGCCGTGGCGTCGGAGACGTTCTTGTGCTGGGTCACGGAATGGCCCAGGAAGACCTCTTCGTCATTGTCCTCGTAACGCAGCGGGCCGAGTTTCTCGCTCATGCCCCATTCGGTCACCATGCGCCGGGCCAGACTGGTCGCCTTGCGGATATCGTCCGACGCCCCGGTGGTCACGCTTTCCGGGCCGAAGATCAGCTCCTCCGCCACCCGGCCGCCGAACAAGGACGCGATCAGCGCCTCGATCTCCATGCGCTTGTGGCTGTATTTGTCGCGCTCGGGCAGGAACATGGTCACACCCAAGGCGCGGCCGCGCGGGATGATGGTCACTTTATGCAGCGGATCGTGGCCGGCAATCTTGAGCATGACCAGGGCATGGCCGCCCTCGTGATAGGCGGTCAGCTTCTTCTCTTCCTCGGTCATGACCATGGAGCGGCGCTCCGCCCCCATCAGGACCTTGTCCTTGGCCTCTTCCATCTCGGTCATGGTGACCATGCGCTTGTTCTTGCGCGCGGCCAGCAGGGCGGCCTCGTTCACCAGATTGGCGAGATCGGCGCCGGAGAAGCCGGGCGTGCCGCGGGCGATCACCCGATGGTCGACATCGGGGGCCAGGGGCACCTTGCGGGTATGGACCTTGAGGATCTGCTCGCGCCCCAGGATATCCGGGTTGGGCACAACGACCTGACGGTCGAAGCGGCCCGGCCGCAGCAGTGCCGGATCAAGCACGTCGGGGCGGTTGGTCGCGGCGACCAGGATGACGCCCTCGTTGGATTCGAAGCCGTCCATCTCGACCAGGAGCTGGTTCAGGGTCTGCTCGCGCTCGTCGTTGCCGCCGCCCAGGCCAGCGCCGCGATGGCGGCCGACCGCGTCGATTTCATCGATGAAAATGATGCAGGGCGCGTTCTTCTTGCCCTGTTCGAACATGTCGCGGACGCGGCTGGCGCCGACGCCGACGAACATCTCGACGAAATCGGAACCCGAGATGGTGAAAAACGGCACGTTCG
>JAQCGR010000319.1 GCA_027619995.1 Pseudomonadota bacterium
CCCGCCACAAGGGCGGGCCGTCGGTCCAATCTGGCAATTCGCCGGGACTTATTTGTAACTGGGCTTCATCGTGCCAAGCGTGATCGGAAGCCTTTGACCGCCGATGCGGTCCAGGGCCTCGTCGCCGAGATCGGCATCCTCGATAATCTCAAACAGGTCCAGGTCGGTCATTTGCCTTCTTCCCTTCCCAGGCAACCAATTGTTGCGATAATCCGGGCGCCCGCACGATCAAGCGCCTCGTCCACGACGTCATCGTCAAGCATTTCGACCTTGGACAACATAGTCATGTTTTTCTCCTAATCTCAGCGGAATCCATTCTCCACTACCCTGGAAATATCCCACAAAATGACGTCGAGCGGAACAGCTCAGCGTGCCGAGTTATGCGCGCGGGCTGTCCAGGCCGCGGTGGCGCGCGCTATTTTGCCTTTGTCTGCGCCTTGCCCGCGCTCGCCTCGACCAGCGCGGCTTCCAGGGCCTCGACGCGGGCCGTCAGGCGCTCCTGCTCCTCGCGGGCCTTCGAGGCCATGGCCTTGACCGCCTCGAATTCCTCGCGGTCGACCAGTTCCATGCCGTCCATGCGGCGGTGAAGCTGCTCGCGGATCAGCCCGTCGATCTCGTTGCGCAGGCCGGCGAGCACGCCGAGCCCGCCGCTCGCCAGGCGGGCCATGTCGTCGAGAATGGGGTTGCGCGTCTGCATCGTCTCTCGCTTCCGCCGAAGGATTGCTGATTCGGGCGGAGTATGGGGCGCGGCGGGACCCGGCCGCAACCGCCCCCGCTTGCCGCCATCGCGCCGCGCGCCCTATAACGGGCGGACTCGGCCGGCCCGTCTCGGGCCAGGCCCATGAAGGGGCACGGAGGCGGCATGATCATCGTCACCGGCGGCGCAGGATTTATCGGCTCCAATCTGGTCGCGGCCCTCGAGGCGCGCGACGGGCCGGAGATCGTCGTCTGCGATCGCCTGGGCAGGGACGAGAAATGGCGCAACATCGCCAAGCGCGAGCTGGCCGATATCGTGGCGCCCGAAGCCCTGTTCGATTTCCTCAAGACCCAGGCCTATCGCGTCTCCGCGATCCTGCATATGGGCGCGATCTCGGCGACCACCGAAACCGACGCCGACCTCCTGGTGCGCGAGAATATCCGCTTCACCCTCGATCTCTGGGACTGGTGCGCGGCGCATGGCGTGCCGCTGATCTATGCCTCCTCGGCCGCGACCTATGGCGACGGGTCCGCCGGCTTCGACGATGACGGCTCGACCGCAGCCCTGGCCGCGCTCCGCCCTCTCAACGCCTATGGCTGGAGCAAGCATGTCGTCGACCGACGCATCGCGCGCATCGTCGCCGATGGCGGGCGGGTGCCGCCGCAATGGGCCGGGCTCAAGTTCTTCAACGTCTATGGCCCGAACGAGTATCACAAGGGCGGCATGCGCAGCGTCGTCGAACAGCTTCACGCCCCGATCGCGGCGGGCGAACCGGCGGCTCTCTTCCGCTCCCACAACCCGGACTATTCCGATGGCGGGCAGATGCGCGATTTCGTCTGGGTCGGCGATTGCGTCCGGGTCGTGCTCTGGCTGCTCGACCATCCGGAGGTTTCGGGCCTGTTCAACCTGGGCACCGGGCAGGCGCGCAGTTTCGCCGATCTGGCGCGCGCCGCCTTCGCCGCCCTGGGACGGGAGCCGGCAATCCGCTTTATCGACACGCCCGAGGCGATCCGCGCCAAGTACCAGTATTTCACCGAGGCCCGCATGGACCGCCTGCGCCAAGCGGGCTACGACGCCCCCTTCACTTCCCTGGAAGACGGGGTGGCCGACTATATCGGCACCTATCTCTCCACCGATGACCCCTATCGCTAGGCCGGATCCGACACTGTGACCCTGCTCGCCATACCCTATCCCGAGATTGACCCGGTGCTGTTCGAGATCGGGCCGCTGGCGATCCGCTGGTATGCCCTGTCCTATATCGCCGGGCTGATCCTGGCCTGGCGCTACATGCGCTGGGCCACCTTGCGCCAGCCGGAGGGGCCGAACCCGGTCAAGATCGACGATTTCCTGGCCTGGGCAACCATCGCCGTCGTGCTGGGCGGGCGGCTCGGCTACGTCCTTTTCTACCGGGCCGGCTACTACCTCGAAAACCCCCTCGCCGCGCTGGAAGTCTGGCAGGGCGGCATGTCCTTCCACGGCGGCTTCCTGGGGGTCGTGATCGCCGCCATCCTGTTCTGCCGCAAGAACAAGATCGACTATTTGCGCCTCGGCGATCTGCTGGGCGTGGCCGCGCCCATCGGCCTGTTCTTCGGCCGCCTGGCGAATTTCGTGAACGGCGAGCTCTATGGCCGGGCGGCGGACGTGTCCTGGGCGATGGTCTTCCCGGCCGATCCGCTCCAGGTGCCGCGCCATCCCAGCCAACTCTACGAAGCCGCGCTGGAGGGGTTGGTCCTGTTCCTGGTCATGCACCTCCTGTTCAGTCTGACCCGCCTAAAGGACACGCCGGGCGCCCTGATGGGTTGTTTCGTCATGGGCTACGGGCTGGCGCGCATCACCGCCGAATTCTTCCGCGAGCCGGACGCCCATCTCGGTTTCCTGATCGGACCGGTGACGATGGGCCAGATTCTCTCGGTGCCCATGGTGCTGATCGGCCTCGCCATCTTTATCTGGGCGCGCAAGCGGGCGTGACCCCGCTCGAACGGCACCTGCGCGCCGCCATCGCGGCCGAGGGGCCGATCCCGGTCGAGCGCTATATGGCGGAATGCCTGGGCCATCCCGAGCACGGCTACTACATCACCCGCGATCCCCTGGGCGCGGCCGGCGATTTCGTCACGGCGCCGGAGGTCAGCCAGATGTTCGGCGACCTGATCGGCTTGTGGTGCGCCGATCTCTGGGACCGCATGGGGCGGCCCGACCCGGTGCTGCTGGTCGAAATGGGGCCGGGCCGCGGCACCCTGATGGCAGACGCTCTGCGCGCCGCCGCCGCCCTGCCCGGCTTCCGCGAGGCCGCGCGCCTGCATCTGATTGAAACCAGCCCGGCCCTGCGCGCGCGCCAGGCCGATGCGCTCGCCGGACAGACGCCTGTCTGGCATGACGGGATCGAGACGGTTCCTGACGGCCCCCTTCTGCTGATCGCCAACGAATTGCTCGACGCCCTGCCGATCCGCCAGATCCTGCGCACCGAGGCAGGCTGGCGCGAGCGCATGGTGACGGTGGAAGCCGGCCGCCTCGCCTTCATTCCCGGCGACCGCGCGGTCGAGGCGCCGCCTGGTTTTGGCGATGCCCCGCCGGGCAGCCTGGTGGAACTGCGCCCCGCGGCCGATGCCCTGGCCGCCACGATCAGCACCCGGCTTCGCCGCCATGGCGGCGCCGCCCTCTTCATCGATTACGGCCATCTGGAAAGCGCGCCGGGCGAAACCCTGCAGGCCGTCCGCGACCATGCCTATGCCGATGTCCTGACCGATCCGGGCGAGGCCGATCTGACCGCCCATGTCGATTTCGCCGCCATTGCCGCCCATGCCGCCCCCGCGCGCCACAGCCGCCTGACGCCGCAGGGCGTGTTTCTGGAACGGCTGGGCATCACGGCGCGGGCGCGAAAACTCGCCTCAGGGTTGACTGGGCAGGCGCTGGATGCGCATGTTGCAGCACATCGGCGCTTGACCCACCCGTCGGAAATGGGTGACCTGTTCAAAGTGATGGCGCTCTT
>JAQCGR010000320.1 GCA_027619995.1 Pseudomonadota bacterium
CATTCCCCAATCGTCATGCCCCGGCGCAATCCGGGGCATCCAGGCGGGCGGTTCTGGATTGTCCGGACAGAGCCGGGCAATGACGGTATGGGGCGCGGTAGGGGGACGGTATGGGGGAAGCGGGGAGACCCGGAAACGCTTTACAAACCCGCCAGCCAATAGCGCAGCACGGCGGTGGTGGCCTGGGGGCGTTCGGTCGGGGCGCTGTGGCCGCAATCCTCGATCACGGCGAGGCGCGCGCCGGGGATGCCGGCGGCGATCTCCTCGGAGCGCGACAGGGGCAGGACATCGTCCTGCCGGCCGCAGATCGCGATCACCGGGCAGGCGATTCCGGGCAAATCCGGCCTGCTGTCGACCCGCGTCATGCAGGTGTTTGACTGGCGCATGAATTCCTCGGGGCCGAGGCGGCGCAGGGTTGCACGGATTTCCTCGGCAAGGGCGGGTTTGTCCTTGTACGCCGACAGGAATTCCTCTTCGAACATCTCTTCGTAACGTCCGGCCTCGACCATTTTCACATGGCCTTGCCGCTCGGCGGCGCGCTCGGGCGTATCGGGGCGCGCCGAGCTTGAGACGAAGGCCACGCCGATCACCCTTTCGGGCGCGCGGCGCAGGAGTTCGAAGGCGACGTAGCCGCCCATGGAGAAGCCGGCGACGACGAAGCGCGGCGGCGCGTCGTCGAGCGCGAGTTTCGCCATGGTGGCGATGGAGTCTTGATTCAGCAGGCTGACATAGCGCGGCGCGGAGACCTCGCCCAGATGGTCGAGTTGGTGACACCAGACGCTTTCGTCGTTCATCTGGCCGGGCAGCAGGAGAAGAGGCAGAGAATGCGCCATAGATCGACGACCTCGCGGACTGGTTCCGTTTCACGCTGAGTGGACTATGGCCGCGCGGGTCCGCGCCGACAAGCCAGGGTCAAGCCGGACTCAAGCGGCCGAGACGGCGGTCCAGAATTCGCGATCGAGATCGCAGACCGACATGATTTCGTTCAGCTTTCCGGTTTCGTCGCAGAACGGCAGGAGCACACGCCAGTAGTCGATCGACATGCGGTCGCTGGTCACCCGGATGCGATATGCGGTCGGTCCGCCCTCGGCCACGACCTCGCGCAAATGGGACTGCACGAAACGGCCGAATTCGGGCGGCGGCAGCTCGCTCACCAATTTGCCCGTGAAATCGTGGTCCTGCACCCGCGCGAGTTCGGATCCGTAAAGGACGTAGCGGAAAGCCTCGCCCCCCGGGAGAATTTCGGCGATGCTGATCAGGCCGAGGCTTCGCTTGACCTCGATCGGATTAAAAGCCTCGCGGGGCGGCATGGGTTTGTCGCCACGCAGCAGGTTCCAATAGTCCAGCACCTCGCGCAGGCGCGGACGGTCGATGACCTCGGTGCGGATTCGCTCTCCTTCCAGACGCGAGGACAGGCTTTTCAGCATCGGCGTAGAAACTCTATTTATGCAACTATTATTGAATATAGGCTCGAAATATGGGCCGGACCAGTGTCGATGCCGCCCCGCGGATTGCCGCGCGTACCGCTTGCGGATAGCGTCGGCGCATCCGTATCTGCCTGGGGAGATGATCCATGATCGAACGCAATCCTTTGCCCTTCGCGATTGGGGAGTATGAGGAACGGCTGAACAAGACGCGCCAGCGGATGACGGCGGCGGGCGTCGAAGTCATGCTGACCACCGTGCCGGAGAACATCGTCTATCTCACCGGCTATCACACGCTCGGCTATTTCACCTATCAGATACTGATCGTGAGCCTGGATCACGCGCCGATCCTTCTGACCCGCGCGATGAACATGGAAAAGGCGCAGGCTGATTCCTGTCTTCAGAATATAGAAGGCTACAAGGATACGGAAAGTCCGGATGATGCGACCTACCGGGTGCTGGAAAGCTATGGCCTGCTGAACAAGCGCCTGGGCAACCAGGACGACGCCTGGTTTTTCTCGGTCGCGCGCTACAAGAAACTCATCGGCCGCCTCGGCATCGACGACCTGGCCGACTGTTCGGGCCTGGTCGAGGAAGTCCGCAAGATCAAGAGCCCGACGGAGATCGACTATATTCGCGAAGCCGGGCGCTATTGCGCCGCTTCGCTCGATTCGGCGATCGCCGCGACCGGCCCGGGCGTTCTGGAATGTGTGGTCAATGCCGCGGCCCATGACGGGTTGCATCGGGCGGGCAGCGAGTATCTCGGCCATTCCGCCCAGTTTGTCTCCTCGCCCCAGTCCGGCCTAGGTTTCGAATGCGCCGAGCGTCGGCCGATCCCGAAGGACGGCGCAGTCTATATGGAGGCCGGCGGGACCCATAACCGCTACAACTGCATGCTGTCGCGCACCGTTCTGGTGGGCAATCCGGATCCCAAGTTCGAAGACATGGCCAAGGCCTCGCGCGATGGTCTGAATGCCGCGATGGCCGCGACCAAGGCGGGCGTTACCAGTCACGAGGTCGACAAGGCGGCGCGCGACGCGATCACCAAGGCGGGCTTCGCCGATGCCTTCGCGCACCGGACCGGCTATTCCATCGGGATCGGCTTTCCGCCCGATTGGGGCGAGGGCAGGATCATGAGCATCAATGGGAACGACCCGCTCGTGCTCGAACCGAACATGTGCTTCCACTACATCCCGGATCTGAAATTTGGCGGCTTCGGCGGTGCCGTCTTTTCCGATTCCCTGGTCGTGACCGAGACCGGTTACGAGCCGCTGACCGAATATTCTCAGGAGATAATCAGGAAGTAGCGGCGCGGATTCGAGTTAACCGGCGCCACGGGTCTCGATCTTCAGGATATTGCCGCAATGCTTGCAGTGGATGGCGTCCGGTTCGTGCCGGTTGAGGCCGCAATCCGGACAGGTATGTTTCAACTTCTGCGGCTGAAAGATGGTCTGGGCCAGGCGCAGGAACAGCGCGACCCCGGCGACCATGATGAAGACCGAAAGCAGACGGCCCAGATTGCCGGTCAGGATGACGTCGCCGAAGCCCGTCGTCGTCAGGGTCGCGACGGTGAAGTAGAGCGCGTCGATATAGCTGCCGATATCGGGGTTGCTGCCGGATTGCAGGGCGAAGACCAGCGCCGTTACCAGGAAGATGAAAACCCCCAGATTGAGGGAGCTGACGATCACGTCCTCGTTGCGTCGGAAGAACGGCGTGTCGCGCCGGAGATCGCGCATCACGTGATAGGAATGCAGCAGGCGCAGGGTCCGGAAGACGCGCAGGAAGGCGAGATTCTGGGTGAAGAAGGGCGCGAGGAGCAGCGAGAAGATCACCAGAATATCGGTAATCGTATAGATCTGGCGCAGCATCCGGAGATTGTCGGGCGCAATCCACAGCCGCGCGAGGAAATCTAGCAGGATCAGCGCACCGAGGACGAAATCTGCGATCAGGATGGCGGACGACGAGGCGAAGGGGATCGTGGCGACGAAGAAGACGACGGTGGCCAGGTCGAAGACGATCAGGGCGTAGCGAAAATAGGTCGCATCCCGGCTGTGCCCGGTATAGAGACGGTCGATCTTCTGCTTGAGGCGTTTCATGGTGTGGCGGCGCTCGCCCGAGCCTGTTTCGGTCGGCCGAGACTGACTGGCCCGGAGCCCGCAGGCAAATGGGCGGGGGCGGTTAGAGCATTTTCCGATCACTCTTGGTCATATCCGGCTGCGGCGAAGTAGTTTTGGCATTCTGTGGGTG
>JAQCGR010000321.1 GCA_027619995.1 Pseudomonadota bacterium
CCCTCGTTGCAGTCCTTGGAGAGGATGCAGTGTAAACGCAGCGGCGCTAGGCTGCCTTCTTCGACTCGATGACCTTGTTCGCGGGGGCCTTGCTCGAGGGCTTGCGTTCGATCGAGATCGTGCGCGGGCGCTTCTCCTCCGGAACCTCGCGAACCAGCTCGATATGGAGCAGGCCGTTCTCGAGATTGGCGCCCGAGACCTTGATATGGTCGGCGAGCTGGAAGCGGCGCTCGAAAGCGCGTCGGGCGATGCCGCGATGGAGATAGCCGGAATTTCCGTCCTCCTCCTCGGACGCCTTGCCGGCGATCAGAAGCGAGCTGTCCTCGACCGTGATCTCGATGTCGTCCTCGGCGAAACCGGCGACGGCCATGGAAATCCGGTACTCATCCTCGCCCAGCTTCTCGATGTTATAGGGCGGGTAGGACACCTTCTTGGAATCGAACTGGTTGGCCGATTCCATCAGCCGGGAGAGGTTGTCGAAGCCGATCGTGGATCGGAAAAGGGGGGTCAGGTCGAATGTCATGGTTTAGGTCCTCCAATTGAAGCGACGTTTGCGGCGGACCCACAAAATTGTCTGATCCGCCATTTTACCATCAGGCTCCGGAACCCGAATTTGGCATCCCGGAACAACTATCGATGTGGTGATGGCGCTACGCGATTCAAGAGGGCGGTATGATCCGTCCGCGCAAAACAAAAGCGGCGCCTCTCAGCGCCGCCCGGTCGCTCCAACCTTTGGAGAGGACCCTTATTTCAGGCCGAACTGCTCGAAACGCTTGTTGAAGCGGGCGAGCTGGCCGCCGGTGTCGAGCAGGCGATGATTGCCACCCGTCCAGGCCGGATGACACGTCGGATCGATGTCCAGACGCAGGGAATCGCCCTCTTTCCCATAGGTCGAGCGGGTCTTGTATTCGGTTCCGTCCGTCATGATCACGTTAATCTCGTGATAGTCAGGGTGGATTTCCTTCTTCATGGCACTGCTCCGGGGTCTCCTGCGCTTCGGCCGTGGCTTATACAGCAAGGCATACCGGGCCGGCAAGGGATACCGGGTGTTGGCGCAAAGCTGCCTGTGCGCTAGGGATAGACCGGAAATCGGGCGGCCCTTTCCCAGGGCCATCCGCACCGGTTCTGGGCGGTCGTGTCGCCGGTTCCGGGGTTTGCACAGGAGATCTTGCCCGGTGAGTCGCAGACGCGGAAGCGAGACGGAGAGTTTTGGCGGCCGCACCGCGGGCAGCGGTCGCGCCGGCTCGCGCGATCTGGGGCAGATTCGCCGACTTTGGCCTTTCCTGGCGCCGTATCGCGGGCGGGTCTTGGGTGCTGTTCTCGCGCTGATCGCCGCGGCGGGCACGGTCCTGGCCTTTGGCATGGGACTGCGCTGGCTGGTCGACGCGGGATTCGCGGGTGGCGAGACGGCGCTGCTGGATCGGGCCTTGATCGGCATGCTGGCGATCGTCGCGATCCTCGCGCTCGCCTCCTGGTTCCGCTCCTATCTGGTCGCCTGGCTGGGCGAGCGACTTGCCGCCGATATCCGCAAGGCCGTTTACGACAATGTCATCGGGTTGAGCCCGGGTTTTTTCGAGGTCACGCGCACGGGAGAGGTGCTCTCGCGCCTGACCACCGATACCAGCCTGTTGCAGACCGTGATCGCCACATCCGTCTCGATGGCCCTGCGCAACGTCATCCTCCTGTTCGGCGGCGCGGTCATGATGGCGGTGACCAGCCCCAAGCTGACGGCGCTGGCCTTCCTCGTCGTGCCCCTGGTGGTCGTTCCCATCCTCGTCTTCGGGCGCCGGGTCCGCCGCCTGTCGCGCGACAGCCAGGACCGCATTGCCGAGGTTGGTGGCCAGATCGACGAATCGATCAACGCGGTCCGCACGGTCCAGGCATTTGGGCATGAGGAACTGGACCGCGCGACCATGGCCGAGCGGGTCGAAGCGGCCTTCGACATCGCCGTACGGCGGACCGTCGCCCGTTCCAATCTCGCGGCCACCGTCATCCTGCTGATCTTCGGCGCGGTCGGCACGATCCTGTGGATCGGCGGCTACGACATGATGGCCGGGCGGATTTCGGCGGGCGAATTATCGGCCTTCGTTTTCTATGCCGTCGTCGTCGCCGGATCGGTGGGCTCGCTCAGCGAGTTCTTCGCCGATATCCAGCGCGCGGCCGGCGCGGCCGAACGCCTGCTCGAACTGCTCTCGACAAAGCCGGAGATTTCGGCGCCGGCGACACCGCGCGTTCTGGCTCTGCCGAGTGAGGGGCGCGTTGCCTTTGAAGGCGTCACCTTCCGCTACCCCTCGCGGCCCGATCGTGCGGCCCTGGAAGACCTGTCCTTCGAGGTCGGCGCCGGCGAGCGGGTGGCGCTGGTCGGCCCCTCCGGAGCAGGCAAGACAACGCTCTTCCAGCTTTTGCTGCGCTTCTACGACCCGGAGGCGGGCATCGTGCGCTTCGACGGCGCGGATCTTCGTGAACTCGACCCCACGGCCCTGCGGGCCCGGATTGGGCTGGTATCGCAGGAGCCGGTGATCTTCTCGGCGAATGCCATGGAAAACATTCGTTATGGCCGGCCGGAGGCGAGCGATGCCGAGGTGCGGGCAGCAGCCGAGGCGGCGGCTGCAACCGAGTTCCTCGACCGCCTGCCCGAAGGTTTCGAGACTTTTCTGGGCGAAAAGGGCTTGCGGCTTTCTGGGGGCCAGCGCCAGCGTATCGCGATTGCCCGGGCGATCCTGCGCGACCCGGCGCTGCTGCTACTCGACGAAGCGACCAGCGCACTCGACGCCGAGAGTGAGCGCCTGGTGCAGGATGCGATCGCCCGCCTGTCCGAGGGGCGGACCTCCATCGTCATCGCCCATCGGCTGGCGACCGTGCAGCAGGCCGACCGGATATTGGTTCTCGATCAGGGACGCATCGTGGCGACCGGCCGCCATGACGAATTGATCGCCGAAGGCGGCCTCTATGCCCGCCTCGCCGCCCTGCAGTTCGACCGTGCCGATCCGGTCGCGGACGGAACCGAAGCCGAACTCGTTACACTGTGATCCAAGCGGCCTCATGCTGAGCCTGTCAAAGCATGAGGCGATGGCAAAGTGTTGCGTCGCGCCATCCTCGCCCTTCGACAGGCTCAAGGTGAGGCGGAGAGAATTCCGGATGAAAACCGACCGCGACTAACGCTGGTCGAAACGCAACTCAATGCGGCGGTTGCGGCGGAGGTCTTCGGGGGAAATGCCGGTTGTGAGGGGCTGGAATTCGCCGAAGCCCGTCGCGGCGAGGCGCTCCGGCGGGACACCGAGCTCGATCAGATATTTGACCACCGAGACGGCGCGCGCGGTCGACAATTCCCAGTTCGAGCCGAATTGCCGCGTGGCGATCGGCACGATATCGGTATGGCCGTCGACCCGCAGGATCCAGTTGATCTCCGGTGGAATTTCGGCGGCGATTGCGATCAGTGCGATGGCAAGAGGGGCGATCTGCGCCCGCCCGGCATCGTCCAGTGCCGCCGCGCCCGAGGCGAAGAGCACGTCCGATTGGAAGACGAAGCGGTCGCCGACAATCTGAATATCGTCGCGCTGGCCCAGGATTTCGCGGAGCCGGCCGAAGAATTCGGATCGGTAGCGCGCCAGTTCCTGCACCTTGGAGGCCAGGGCGGCGTTCAAACGCTGGCCCAGATTGGCGATTT
>JAQCGR010000322.1 GCA_027619995.1 Pseudomonadota bacterium
CCGAAACCAGCAGCAGCAGGAAGGGAAATTCGGCGTCGCCGGACAGCCTCGCGCTCAGGGCGTGGCCTTCCAGATGGTTGACGGCGGCCAGAGGCAGGTCGTGGACCGCGGCGATCCCCTTGGCCATGGTCAGGCCGACCATCAGCCCGCCGATCAGGCCCGGCCCGGCCGTCGCCGCGACCCCGTCAAGCTCGGCATAGTCGAGCCCGGCTTCCGCCATCACCCGGCTTACCAGCCGGTCGAGATGGGCGAGATGGCTGCGCGCGGCGATCTCGGGCACCACGCCGCCATAGGGCGCATGCTCCTCGATCTGCGACAGCACGGCCTCGGCCAGGACCTTGCGGTCGTCGCGCACGACCGCCGCCGCCGTCTCGTCGCAGCTCGTCTCGATGCCGAGGACGATCATCGCCCTGAACTCTTTTCGGGGTTCGTCATAGCGACACTATATAGACGCCCCGGGTGCGGATGGCCGACTCCCTATATTGGCGTGTCGTAATGATGTGCGCAGGCCGGGCGCTTCGGGTAAACCTAGCGCCATGACTGTGGAACCCATTCGTCTCGGCACGCGGGGCAGCAGGCTGGCCCTGCTCCAGGCCGAACAGGTGCGCGACCGGCTGATCGCGGCCCATCCCGCTCTCGCGGCTGAAGGCGCCGTGCGCATCGTCGAAATCCGCACGACCGGCGACAAGGTGCAGGACCGCGCCCTGGCCGAAATCGGCGACAAGGGCCTGTTCGTCAAGGAGCTGGAGGAGGCCCTGCTCGACCGCCGCGTCGATGCCGCCGTCCATTCCATGAAGGATGTCCCGACCCGGCTGCCCGCCGGGTTCGAGATTGCCGCCCTGCTGGAAGGCGCGGATCCGCGCGATGCCTTCGTCTCGCCCCGGGCCGCCCGGCTCGAGGATCTGCCCGAGGGCGCCGTCATCGCCTCCGCCTCGGTGCGCCGTCTGGCCCAGGCTTTGGAACGGCGGCCCGATCTGCGCACCACCCTGATTCGGGGCAATGTCCAGACCCGCTTGCGCAAGCTGGAGGAAGGCCTGGCCGATGCCACCTTCCTGGCCAAGGCCGGGCTCGACCGTCTGGGCACGCCCGAGGTCGCGACCCGGGTGCTGGAGCCGGAGGAGATGATGCCGGCCGTCGCCCAGGGCGTGATCGGCGTGGAGATCCGGGAGGAGGACGCGCGCATGCGCGACCTGCTCGCACCGCTCGATCACGGGCCGACCGCAAGCCGGGTCGAGGCGGAACGCGCCCTGCTCGCCGCCCTCGACGGCTCCTGCCGCACGCCCATCGGGGCCCTCGCCGAGTTCGAGACGGGCGGCGCCCTGCGGCTGCGCGCGCTGATCGCGATGCCCGACGGCTCGACCATCTGGCGGACCGAGCGGCGCGGCCTGGCGCTCGACGCGGCGGCCATGGGACGCGACGCGGGCGAGGAGTTGCGCGCGCTGGCCGATCCGGCCTGTTTCGCCGACGAGAGTTGAGCGCCATGCGCGTTCTGGTCACCCGGCCGGAACCCGATGCCTCGGGTCTGGCGCGGGCACTGGCGGCATTGGGTGTCGAAAGCGTCCTGGCGCCCCTGATGGAAATCCACCAGCGGCCCGGCGCCGTCTCGCTGGAGGGGGTTCAGGCCATTCTCGCCACCAGCGCGAACGGCGTGCGCGCCTTCGCCCGCTGCGAAGCAAGCCGCGATCTGCCGCTCTTCGCGGTCGGCGCGGCCACGGCCGAGGCCGCGCGCGCCGTTGGGTTCCAGACGGTCGACACGGCGGACGGCGATGTCCATGCCCTGGGCGCGCGGGTCGAGCAGGTGCTCGACCCCGCCGCTGGCGCCCTTCTCCATGTCGCGGGAACCGTCACCGCCGGCGATCTGGCGGGCCGCCTCGCGGCGTCGGGTTTCGAGATTCGGCGCGAAATACTCTACGAAGCGCGGCCTGTGGAGCGGTTGCCCGCAGCGGCTGTCGAGGCGCTTCGCGGGGGCGCCATCGACGGGGTTCTAATTTTCTCTCCCCGCACGGCGCGGGCCCTTGTTACTCTGGTCCGCAAGGCTCGGGTTGCGGCGAGCCTGCAGGGCAGCACGGCCTATTGCCTGAGCGGGGCCGTTGCGGCCGAAAGCGCCGCGCTCGGCTGGCGTAGAATCCTCGTCGCCGAGGCACCCGACCAGCAAGCATTGTTGTCCCTAGTCGCGGCCGGGAAGCAAGCATCGCCACCCGGACGGCACGCCGAGGACCAGAAATGAGTGGAAGCGCCTGATGACCGATCGCCCCGACAAGACGGACGCAGAACGTCCCTTGCCTTCTGCCACGATCGTGATCGAGGCCTTTGGCGGAATTCGGCCTATGGCGGCGAAACTCGACACACCCGTGACCACGGTCCAGGGCTGGAAGGAGCGCGACAGCATCCCGAAGCGGCGTTGGGCCGAAGTTCGCCAGGCCGCCGAAGCGCAAGGATTGAACCTGGACGCAGCGGCGCAGGGCGCGGCGCAGGCCCGGGATGTGATTGCCATGCCGGCGGATAAGGGCGCGGATTCACCCGAGAAGCCAGCGGGCGAAAAGCCAGCAGTCGAAAAGCCAGCGGCCGAAACCCAAGCGACGCCGGCCGCTGCCGGGAAGGGCGCTACGCCATGGTCCGCATCGGTCCCGGAGGATGAGATCATCGACAAAAAAGCCGCCAAGGACGCGCCGCCGAAAGATGCGCCGCGCGAAACCGCTGGGGCCGCTCGGTCCGCCACGCCGCCGGTCCCGCCGCGTCCGGCCCGGCGGGGTATGGGCGCCTGGCCCTGGATCGTCCTGATCTTCATCGCCGCGGGCGCGGCGGTGACCTGGGGCCTTTGGTGGCCCACGGTCGAGCAGGAACTGGACCGGGCCGGGATCCTTTCCTCGACGCCGAGCGGATCGGCGCCGGCCGCCGCGCCGGATACGCAGGACATGACGAGTACGACGGATTCGTCCGTGCCGGGCTCGAAGGCCGAGGCGCCGGCCGGCGGCTCGGCCAGCACGGCATCGCCGACGCCCGCGGGGGCGGGGGCGGATGGGCAATCGGTCCAGGCCGAGATCGCTGCGCTCAAGGAGTCCCTGCGCGCGCTTCAGACCGGTGGCGGCGGCGCGGCGGACGGCAAGATCGCGGCCCTCGAGAAGCAGGTCCAGGCCCTGTCCGGCACGATCGAGACGCGCTTTTCCGGCCCGGAAAACCAGGGCGCCACGAAGGCGGTGGAAAGCGCCCTGGCCGAATTGCGGGCCGAAAACGCCCGCCTGACCGAACAGGTCACGGCCCTGCGCAAATCCGTCCAGGCGATGGATCAGCGACTCGATGCCGCGGAGAAACGCGCCGGTGGCGAAGAGGTCCTGATGCTGGCGGTCGGGCAGTTGCGCGCCGCCCTGGCGCGCGGTGCGCCCTTCCGGCAGGAACTGTCGGCGCTCGAAGGTCTTTCGGCCGAGGACGAGGCTCTGGCCGAGACGATCGCCCCGCTCTGGTCCCATGCCTCGGTCGGGGTCGAGACCCAGGCTGATCTGCGGGCCCGGTTCGCCAGTCTCGCACCCGAGGTGTTGAGCGCGGAGCAGGCCGCCGCCGGCGGCTGGACGGATCGCATCCTGGCCAAGCTCAACGATGTTGTCACGATCCGCCGGGTCGGCGGCGATGTCGAGGGCGACGGGGCCGATGCCCTGGTCGCCCG
>JAQCGR010000323.1 GCA_027619995.1 Pseudomonadota bacterium
AAGCATGTGCCGGCGGCGGAGTACAATCCGTTCGAGTGCATTGCCACCAATGTCCACGGCGCCGAGAACGTGGTGAACGCCGCGCTGAAAAACGGCGTCCGGCGCGTCATCGCGCTGTCGACCGATAAGGCGGTCAATCCGATCAATCTTTACGGCGCCAGCAAACTGGCCGCGGACAAGATCTTCGTCGCCGCCAACAATATGAGCGGCACGAAGGAGACCCGTTTCTCGGTCGTGCGCTACGGCAATGTCATCGGTTCGCGCGGCAGTGTCGTGCCCCTGTTCAACAGGCTGATCGCCGAGGGTACGGATGCCCTGCCGATCACCGATCCGCGCATGACGCGTTTCTGGATCACCCTGCAGCAGGGCGTCGATTTCGTTCTCAGTTCCCTGGCCATGATGACGGGCGGCGAGATCTTCGTGCCCAAGATCCCCAGCATGCGGGTTGCCGATCTGGCCACGGCGATGGCGCCCGGGCTCGGCCAGCGCATCGTCGGCATCCGGCCCGGCGAGAAGCTGCACGAGGCGCTGATCACCGAGGACGATTCGCGCCTCACCCTGGAACTGGAAGACCGCTATGTGATCGAGCCGGCTTTCGCCTATTGGTCGCGCAAGCCCTATGCCGAGGCGGGCGCCTGCCCGGTGGAGGAAGGCTTCCGCTACGCCAGCGACAACAACCCGGTCTGGCTCGACGACAGCGGGTTGGAGAAGATGATCGGAGACCTCGCCAAGTGACCTCCCGCGTGACCGACGGTTCCGTCATGCCCTACGGCCGCCAGCGTATCGAGGCGGACGACATCGCCGCCGTCGTGGCGGTGCTGGAAGGCGACTGGCTGACCACCGGCCCGGCCGTCGCGGATTTCGAACGGGCCTTGTGCGATGCGACGGATGCCTGCCATGCGGTCGCCTGTTCGAGCGGCACCGCCGCCCTCCATATGGCGGCGATGGCCCTGGACCTCGGCCCGGGCAAGACCGCCATCGTGCCCAGCGTGACCTTCGCGGCGACCGCCAATGCGCCGCGCCTGACCGGCTGCGACGTGGTGCTGACCGATGTCGATCCGGAGACCGGCCTGATGCGGCCGGAGGATTTCGAAGCGGCGCTGGCCCGAGCGCCGGAAGCCGCTGCCGTCTTCCCCGTGCATATGAACGGCCAGGCGGTCGAGATGGCCGCGATCGGCGAGATCTCGCGCGCGCGCGGCATCGCCGTCGTGGAGGATGCCAGCCATGCCCTGGGCGGCGAGGTCCTCGACCGCACCGGGAAATGGCGACCAATCGGCGCCTGTGCGGATTCGACCATGACCGTCTTCTCGTTCCACCCGGTCAAGACCGTCGCGATGGGCGAGGGCGGAGCGGTCACGACTCAGGGCGAGGCGCTCGCCGCTGCCCTGGCGCGGCTGCGCAATCACGGACTGCATCGCGACCCCGCGACGTTCGAGGCCCGCGACCTGGCCTTCGACGCGGATGGCCGGCCGAACCCCTGGTATTACGAATGCCGCGAGCCGGGACTGAACTACCGGGCCAGCGACATCCATTGCGCCCTCGGACGCAGCCAGCTGGCGAAGCTCGATCGGTTTCGGGCAGCGCGCGCGGCCCTGACGGCGCGCTACGATTCGCTGCTGGCGCCGCTCGCCCCCGTCGTTCGGCCGCTCGGCCGCGTCGGATGGTCACGACCCTGCTGGCATCTCTACGTTGCGCTGATCGATTTCGCCGAACTCGGCCGCAGTCGGGCGGAAGTGATGCACGACCTCCGCGAGCGCGGCATCGGCACCCAGGTGCATTACACTCCCCTGCATCTGCAACCCTATTACCGCGACCATTGCAGCGCGCCGAGCCTGCCGGGCGCCGAAGCCTATTACGACCGCTGCCTGTCCCTGCCGCTGCATGTCGGCATGACCGAAGCGGATGTCGACAGGGTCGTCGCCGGGATCGCCGCCTGTCTCGGCAAGACCTTGTGATGCGCCGCAAAGAACCCAGGTTTCTGCCATGAAAAAATTCGCAGAGGTCGAGAAGACGCGCCAGGCCTATCACCGGAATCCGAGCCTCAACTCGGTCCATCGGGCCGCGTCCCTCTTTCCCGTGCTCGACACCGAGCGCTACCGGACCAACCTGACCTTCCTGAACCATTGGAAGATCAAGCGCGGCATTCCCGAGGTCGCGGCGCGCCATACCCTGCGCGACGGCGAAGGCGAGCGGCTCGGCCAGACGCTCCAGGTGCTCGACCAGGGCAAGGCCTATAGCGTCGATCTCGAGGCCGTGGCCGAGGATATGGGTCTCGATGCCCTGCCCACCGAAGGCAGCTGGGAGGTCGAGTATTTCTCGGCCCGCAACATGTTCATTCCCTATCCCGCCGTGGTCCTCAACACCTGGAATGACAGCTTCTTCAACCAGGTCCATGCCTATGCCCGGGTGCTGAACGATTTCGACGAAGAGAAGGCGATCAACCGCACCCATGTCCGGGAGGCCAGCATCGATGTCGTGCTGGACGACGACCACGATACTTTTGTCGAGGTGCTGAACGGACCCTTCGCCGCCGATGCCGCGCTGCGCTTCGTGCTGACCGGCCAGGACGGCAAGGCGATCGAGCGATCCGCGCCCTTCCGCGCCGGGCCCTTCGGCAAGCGCCGCTACGCCCTGTCCGAGATTTTCACCGGCGCGATCGAGGCGACACGAACGGCGCATAGCCTGTTCATCGACCAGCCCGATCTGCCGATGCTGTTCGGCCGCGTCTGCGGCGGCGTGATCCGTCGCGAGGACGGTGCCTTTTCGGCCAACCATTCCTATTACGACAACGGCCGGACGGACGAATACTGGACCACCGATCCGCGCCACGAGGCCCATAGCGGAAAGACCTTTCCGCTGTTCGACGACCTCGACCTGACATTGCGCCTCTATCCCATCGCCTGCCCGGCCGCCCTGGACTTCCACGCCCGCTTCTTCGATGACGCGGGGCGCGAGACCGCAACATTGCGCGACATCGCGCATCTGGCCGAGGGCAGCGCGGAGATCGTCGAATTCTCGCTGGGCCGCATGGGCCGCGAGCGCGGGGCGCGCTCGGCCGAATTGTTCGTCACCCCGGCCGGCGGCGACCGCGTGCCCATGCGCATTGCCCTGCAGGTCTGCTACGGCACGGGCAGCGGGCTCGACAGCTCCATCAACATCTCGCTCCTCTCGCCCTATGTCTTCGCGCCCGAGGGCAAGCCCGGCCGCGCCTGGTGCGAAGTTGCTGGCGTCGAGGGCGTGGAGAACCGGTTTGGCCTCTATCACACCCCACCGGTCCCGGACGAGGGCAGTCACCCGGCCACCGTCACCCTCTACCGCGATGCCGACGAAGCGATCATGACGGCTGTCCTGCCCCTGGCCGGACGGCAGGCCTGGGCCGGAGAGCTGGATGCGCTGATGCCCGGCTACAAGGATTTCCTGGGCGGACGGAACGGCTTTCTCTATGCCGAATCCGACAGCCAGTTCTTGCGCTGCCTGACCCTTCAGACCAATGCCGCGACCGGCCATACGGCCGGCGAGCACGGCTTCTAGGCCAAGAGAGGATACGATGGGACAGGCCAGTTTCGACGCCTATAACAGCTTCCTGGTGGACGCGGATCTCGACCGCTTCACCAAGATTCTGTGCCGCTACGAGCA
>JAQCGR010000324.1 GCA_027619995.1 Pseudomonadota bacterium
GTCCGGTCCATCTTGTTAACGAAGCAAAGGCGCGGCACGCCGTATTTGTCGGCCTGGCGCCAGACGGTCTCGGATTGCGGCTCAACACCGGCGACCGAATCGAAAACCGCAACGGCACCGTCCAGCACGCGCAGGCTACGCTCGACTTCAATCGTGAAATCGACATGGCCCGGGGTGTCGATGATATTGACCCGGTAATCGCGCCAGAATGTCGTGGTCGCGGCCGAGGTGATGGTGATGCCGCGTTCCTGCTCCTGCTCCATCCAGTCCATCACGGCGGTGCCTTCATGCACCTCACCGATCTTGTAGGACCGTCCGGTGTAATAAAGGATACGCTCGGTCGTCGTCGTCTTCCCGGCGTCGATATGCGCCATGATGCCGATGTTGCGGTAGTGTTCGAGTGGGGTCGAGCGTGCCATGGCGATTCAATCTGTCCTGGGGTCTACCAACGGTAATGGGAGAAGGCGCGGTTCGCCTCAGCCATCCGATGCGCGTCTTCCCGCTTCTTCACCGCGGAACCGCGGTTCTCGGAAGCGTCGATGAATTCCGCCGCCATCCGGCCGACCATCGTGTTCTCGGCGCGCGAGCGCGCCGCACCGATAATCCAGCGGATCGCCAGGGCCTGGGAGCGCTCGGAGCGCACCTCGACCGGCACCTGATAGGTCGCGCCGCCAACCCGGCGGGAACGAACCTCGACCTGGGGCCGGACGTTTTCCAGCGCGTCGTGAAAGACCTTCACGCCGTCATTGCCCGTGCGCTTCTTGATACGCTCGAAGGCGCCGTAAATGATTCGCTCGGCGACAGCCTTGCGGCCGCCGAACATCATGACATTGGTGAATTTCGAGACGACCAGATCCCCAAACATGGGATCCGGAAGAATTTCCCGCTTCTCTGCGCGACGCCTGCGTGACATGTCCGCCTTCCCCTATTTCGGCCGCTTGGCGCCGTATTTCGACCGGCGCTGGCGGCGGTCGCTGACACCCTGGGTGTCGAGAGTGCCGCGGATGATGTGATAACGAACGCCGGGCAAATCCTTGACACGGCCGCCGCGGATCATCACGACCGAATGTTCCTGGAGGTTATGGCCCTCGCCAGGAATATAGCTCGTGACTTCGAAGCCGTTCGTCAGGCGCACGCGCGCAACCTTGCGCAGCGCCGAGTTCGGCTTCTTCGGCGTGGTCGTATAGACCCTCGTGCACACACCACGCTTCTGCGGGCACTCTTCGAGAGCCGGCACCTTGTTACGCGTGGGCGGCGAGCGCCGTGGCTTGCGGATCAATTGATTAATCGTCGGCATTCTTGGTTTCCAAACTTTCGTCACCGGGACGATGAAAAAACCGCCAGGAAGACGAGACCATCTCGTTTCCGGCGGAACCTTCCGCCCGTTTCGGCGATCAAACGGTTGTTGCTCTCGATTCAGCGCAGGCGCGGAACTCTAGGGGAAGACCATCCGCCCCCGAGAGCGGGCGCATACTATGAGGGCACTCTTAGCCCGTCAAGCGTTGAGTTAGGGTTTTTTGGCAGAACTCCGCCGTTTTCGGCATCCTGAAAGGCTGGGCGGGATCGTCGTCAACGATCCCGCCCGAAAACCACACCCGGATATGCCAGATCAGGCGATCTGCGGGGTCGGTGTCTCCTCTTCCAAGGCGGCCTCTCCGGCAGCTTCTTCGTCGGCCTTGACGGCCGTGAATTCCCGGTCGCGATCCGCAGCGATACCGCGCATGCGGTTGAACATGCGGCCCGTACCGGCCGGGATGAGCCTGCCGACGATGACGTTCTCCTTCAGCCCGTCCAGGGTGTCGATACGGCCGTTGACGGCGGCATCGGTCAACACCCGGGTGGTCTCCTGGAAGGAGGCCGCCGAGATGAAGGACTTGGTCTGGAGCGAGGCCTTGGTGATGCCCAGCAGCACCGGCTTGCCCTTGGCCGGCCGCAGATTCTCCGCCGCGGCCTTGTCGTTGACCTCGTCGAACTCTGTGCGGTCGACCTGCTCCCCGGTCAGATAGGTGGTCTCGCCCGGGTCCATGATCTCGACCTTCTGCATCATCTGGCGAACGATCACCTCGATATGCTTGTCGTTGATCTTCACGCCCTGCAGCCGATAGACCTCCTGGATCTCATTGATGAGATAGTTGGCTAGGGCTTCCACGCCCATGACATGGAGGATGTCATGGGGCACGGGCTTGCCGTCGAGCAGGGCATCGCCGCGCTCGACGAAATCGCCTTCCTGCACGGCGATATGCTTGCCCTTCGGGATCATGTACTCGACCGCTTCCTCATCCGCATTCTCCGGGCGGACAACGATCCGGCGCTTGGTCTTGTAGTCCTTGCCGAATTCCACCCGACCGTCGATCTCGGTGAAGATCGCGAAGTCCTTGGGCCGCCGGGCTTCGAACAGCTCGGCCACCCGCGGCAGACCGCCGGTGATGTCCCGGGTCTTCGAACCCTCGCGCGGGATACGCGCCAGGACGTCGCCAGCCTGGACCTGGGCGCCGTTCTCGACGTTCAGGATGGCATCGACGGACATGAAGTAACGCGCCTCGAGCCCGTTCGGCAGGTTCACGACCTCACCCTTATCGTCGCGCAGCGTGATCCGCGGGCGCAGATCGGCGCCGCGCGGCTGCTGACGCCAATCGACGACCACCTTGTTGGCGATGCCGGTCGCGTCATCGAGGATCTCGCGGATCGATAGTCCCTCGACCATATCGACGTAATGGGCCACGCCTTCCCGCTCGCTGATGATCGGGAGGGTATAAGGATCCCATTCGGCCAGACGCTGGCCCTTCTCGACCTTCTGGCCTTCCGCGGCCAGCAGCCGGGTGCCGTAGGGCACGCGATGGCGGGCACGTTCGCGCCCGTTCGCGTCGACCAGAACGACCTCCGAATTGCGGCTCATCACCACCGGAATGCCGTCGCTGTTCGTCACCACGTTCTTGTTGTTGAGCTTAACCGTGGCGTCGAAAGCGGCTTCGACGCTCGACTGCTCGGAACCATGCTGCACCGCGCCACCAATATGGAAGGTCCGCATGGTGAGCTGGGTGCCCGGCTCGCCGATCGACTGGGCGGCGATAACGCCCACCGCCTCGCCGACATTGACCGGCGTGCCGCGGGCTAGATCCCGGCCGTAGCAGGCACCACAGATGCCGTTGCGCGTTTCGCAGGTCAGGGCCGAACGAATGCGCACGGATTCGAGACCCGCCCGTTCGATGATCTCGGCCTCGATCTCGCCGATCAGCGCGCCACCCTTGACGATCAGATCGCCCGAGAGCGGGTCCAGCACGTCCTCGGCCGCACTCCGGCCCAGGATGCGATCGCTCAGGGAGGCGATGACCACGCCGCCCTCGACCACCGCGGAGGCCGTGATGCCGGCTTCGGTGCCGCAGTCGTATTCGGAGACGATGCAGTCCTGGGCGACATCGACCAGACGACGCGTCAGATAGCCCGAGTTGGCCGTCTTGAGCGCCGTATCGGCCAGGCCCTTACGCGCGCCGTGGGTCGAGTTGAAGTATTCGAGGACGGTCAGCCCCTCCTTGAAGTTGGAGATGATCGGCGTCTCGATGATCTCGCCCGACGGCTTCGCCATCAGGCCGCGCATGCCGGCCAGCTGC
>JAQCGR010000325.1 GCA_027619995.1 Pseudomonadota bacterium
GTGATAGGCGGGATCGATATAGTCAGGGCCGACCTTGGCGGCCGCGACACGCCGGCCCTGCCGGGTCAGGGCGCGGATCAGGGCAAGGGTCGTCACGGTCTTGCCGCTGCCAGAGGCGGGCGCGGCGACAATCAATCCGGGGGCGGAAATGGGCATGGTCCTATGGCGCTGGCGCGCGCCCTGTCATGGCGGTTCGGAAAAATCAAAGATGTGCCCATCACCCTTCGAGACGCGCGCTGGCGCGAGCTCCTCAGGATGAGGAGAAATAATACTTTAGCCTCACCCTGAGGAGGCCCGAAGGGCCGTCTCGAAGGGTTCAGCGCCACGGCTCATCAGCCTTCTAGAGAAGTCCGGCGAGCCGCTCGGCCATTTCCGCCGGCGTGGCGGTGGGCGAGAAATGGGTGATATAGGCGCCGTCCGGGGCCATCAGGAAGATGAAGGCGCTGTGATCCATCAGATAGTTGTTCGGATCGCCGTCATCCCCCGCCGCCTTGGCGAAATAGACGCGATAGGCCTTGGCCGCCGCCGTTACCTCGACCGGGCTTCCGGTCAACCCGACCAGGCTGGGATGGAAGTTGGTGACGTATTGCTTGAGGATTTCGGGCGTGTCGCGCTCCGGGTCGACCGTGATCAGAATGGGCTGCACCCGCGCGGCCTTTTCGCCCAGGATATCCAGCGTCTCGGTCATGGCGTAGAGGCTGCTGGGGCAGACGTCTGGGCAATAGGTGTAGCCGAAATAGATCAGCAGGAATTTGCCGGCATAGGTCTGGTCGGTGACCCGCTTGCCATCCTGGTCGACCAGCGAGAAGGGCCCGCCGATGGCGGCCGTTGCCTCGGTCTGGGCGATCGGCATCTGGGAGTTCCGCACCGATTCCGGTGCCAGGACGAAATAATAGAGTCCGGCGGCGAACCAACCGATGACGGCAATCGTCGCGATGATCGCGCCGGAGCGTCCGCTAAACATATCCCTCACAATCCGTTCTGCGCTCTACGGCTATTCCGATTCGCCGGTCGTGTCAGCGCTTTCGTCGGTATCCCGTACTTTGGAATAGCCGCGGTCGGCCATGCACATGCGGTACAGATCGTTACGGGAATTTCGCGAATAACCGGAACTGGACGAGCCGGCCACGCTCAAACCGCCCCGGGGGCCGCCGCTGGTGTCGAGGAAGCCGAGCTTGTTGGCTTGTTCCAGGCACTGTTTTTGCGCCGAGACCGACTGATAGGGCGCCGCGCCCTGCTTGTTCCAGGTGCCGTTGGAGTCGCCGCAAGCCGCAAGGGACAGGCAAAGCAGCGTGGTTGTCAGGAGTGCTATCCGCATTTTCTTTTTCGGCTCTGCCGTTTCATGCAAGACATGGGTTGGATTCAAGCCCGTGGCGAGTCCGTGCCGCCTCGCGTCGCCGACGTTAGAACGCGCGCGGGTTCGGGATCAAGGCTGGCGCGCTGTTATGCCCAACGGATCGGATTGCAGTATCCGCCCGTCCAACGCCCCCAGCCAGTCCAACCCGGCGCGCAGACGGATGACTTCACCCAGGACGAACAGGGCCGGGGGCTCCGCCCCGGCGCGAAGGGCATCGGCGGCGGCGGTGCCCAGGGTGGTCTCGATGACCCGCTGCGCGCCGGTCGTCGCCGCGCAGACGATCGCGGCGGGTTCGTCCGGCCGGCGGCCCGCTTCGGTCAGGCGGGCCGCTATTTCTTCCAGATGCTTGAGCGGCATGTAGAAGACGATGACCGGGGCGCCGCGCGCCAGACCGTCCCAGTCCAGGGTCTCGGGCGCGCTGCCCCCGGCGACATGGCCGGTCACGAAGGTGACGGCGGCGTTGGTGTCGCGGTGGGTCAGCGGGATGCCTGCATAGGCCAGGCCGCCGATCCCCGCCGTTACGCCCGGCACGACCCGGAAGGTGACGCCGGCGGCGACCAGGGCCAAGGCCTCCTCGCCGCCGCGGCCGAAGACGAAGGGATCGCCGCCCTTCAGCCGCAGGACCCGCTTGCCCTCGCGGGCCAGAGCGACCAGGCGCTTGGAAATATCCGGCTGGCTGGCCGAAGGCTTGCCGCCCCGTTTTCCGGCATAGATACGGTCCACCCCCTCGGGCACGAGAGCGACGATCCGGTCGTCGACCAGGGCGTCGTAGATCACCACATCGGCCGTCTGCAATGCGTGATAGGCCAGCAGCGAAAGCAGCCCGGGATCGCCGGGGCCGGCGCCGACCAGCCAGACGCTGCCGGGTTCGAATTGGGGAAAGGAGATCGGGGGTTCCGTCATGGCGTGGCAGACTAGTGCATTTCGCCGGGCCACGGAAAGGCAGCCTCCGGACCTTGATTCGAACCCGGATGGGACTTTCGAATCGGACCGCCGCGTCTGGCAGCCTGCCCGGCGGAGCGATAGAATTGCCGCCATGGGACGAAAACCGGAAGGGGATTTGCGGCGCGGCTGGACGACCGGTGCCTGCGCCGCGGCGGCGGCGGGCGCGGCTTTCGAGGCGCTTGCCACCGGGCGCTTTCCGGACCCCGTCACGATTCGGCTGCCGCGCGGCGAAACGCCGTCCTTCGCCCTCGCCGAACATGCCCTGGACAAAGACACCGCTTCGGCGGGAATCGTCAAGGATGCGGGCGACGATCCGGACGTGACCCATGGCGCCCTGGTGCGCGCGCAGGTCACTCTCGCCGCACCGGGCACGGGCATTCGCTTTCTCGCCGGCCCGGGGGTCGGCACGGTCACCCGGCCGGGCCTCGCCCTGCCCGTGGGCGAGCCGGCGATCAATCCCGGCCCGCGCGCCCTGATCCGCGAGACCCTGCAGGCGATCGCCGAAGGTTGCGGTCGGCCGGTCGATGCCGAGGTCACGATTTCCATTCCGGGGGGCGAGGCCCTGGCGGAACGCACCGCCAACGCCCGGCTGGGGATCCTCGGCGGACTTTCGGTTTTGGGCACGACGGGCATCGTCGTGCCCTATTCCTGCGCCGCCTGGATTCATTCGATTCATCGCGGGATCGATGTGGCCCGAGCCGCCGGGCTCGACCATGTCGGCGCGGCAACCGGCCGCACCTCGGAGGCGGCGCTGCAGGGCCTATACGGTTTGCCCGATCACGCGATGCTCGACATGGGCGATTTCGCGGGGGCCGTCCTGAAATACATGCGGCGCAGCCCCTTGCCGCGACTCTCGATCGCCGGCGGGTTCGGCAAATTGTCGAAACTGGCCGCCGGCCATCTCGACCTTCATTCCGGGCGCAGCCAGGTCGATGTCGCGGGCCTGGCGGAGCTGCTGGCCGATCTCGGCGCCTCGGCGGAGCTTGTCGCGGCGGTGGGCAAGGCCGTCTCGGCCGGCGAGGTGCTGGAACTTGCCGGCGCGGCCGGACTCGATCTTGCCGAAGCGGTGGCGCGCCGCGCGCGCGAGACCGCCCTCGCCTCCCTGTCCGGGGATACGGCGGTGGAGGTGTTGGTCTTCGCTCGCGACGGCGCCCTGCTCGGCCGCGCCGGCGCCTGATGGCGCCCAAGGCCGGTCGCCGGCGGCTCCTCATCCTCGGCGGCACGGCCGAGGGCCGGGCCCTGGCCGAGGCGGTCGACGCGCGGTTGAGCGATAGTTTTGAGGCGATCACGGCCCTGGCCGGG
>JAQCGR010000326.1 GCA_027619995.1 Pseudomonadota bacterium
CTCCGCCTCGTCTCCCGCCGCTTCCGCGGTGGCATACCGGCCGGCCGGCCTTGCCCTGGTCCCGCCGGACGCTATGCTGCGCCCGAACATGAGAGGTGCCGATGGCGACCATCAATCCCGTCATCCTGTCCGGCGGCGCGGGAACGCGCCTCTGGCCGCTCTCCCGTCCACATTTCCCCAAGCAGTTCATCGCCCTGACCTCGGGCCGGACGATGCTCCAGGAGACCGCCCTGCGGGTCTCCGACCCCGCCGTCTTCGCGGCCCCGGTCGTGGTGTGCAGCGACGAGCACCGCTTCGTCGTGGCCGAGCAGATGCGCGCAGTCGGTCCGGCCCCGGCCGCCATCATGCTGGAGCCGGTGGCGCGCAACACCGCGCCGGCGATTGCCGCGGCGGCCGATTGGCTGGGCGGCGGCGATGCCCTGATGCTGGTGCTGCCCTCCGATCATGTCATCCGCGACACGGCGGCCTTCCGGGCGGCCGTGAACCGTGCTGCCACCGCCGCGGAAGCCGGCTGGCTCGTCACCTTCGGCATCGCCCCCGACCAGCCGGAAACCGGCTATGGCTACATCGCCCGGGGCGCGGCCTTGGAAGGCTGCGACGGCGCCTACAAGGTCGCTCGCTTCACCGAGAAGCCGGATGCCGAAACGGCCGCGCGCTATCTGGCCCAGGGCGATCACGCCTGGAACAGCGGCATGTTCCTGTTCCGGGCGGATACTTATCTGGCCGAACTCGAACGGCTGCAGCCCGCGATGGCCGAATCCTGCCGGCGCGCGGTATCCGCCGCGCGCGGCGACCTCGACTTCCTGCGCCTCGACGAGGCGGCCTTCGCCGCCTGCGACTCGGCGTCCATCGACTATGCGGTGATGGAACATACCGAAAGGGCGGCGGTCGTCCCGGCCGATCTGGGGTGGAGCGATGTCGGCTCCTGGTCCGCCCTCTGGGACGCGGTAGAGCGGGATACCGACGGCAATGCCGCGATCGGCACGGTGGTCGCGGTCGACAGCCACAACAATTATCTCCGCGCCGACGGCCCCCTGATTGCCGGGTTGGGCCTCGAGGACATGGTGGTGGTCACGACCGCCGACGCCGTCCTGGTCGCACCGAAGAACCGGGCGCAGGAGGTTCGCGCGCTCTACGACGCCCTGCGCGCGGCCGGGCATGACGAGGCCGATCAGCACCGCAAGGTGTTCCGGCCCTGGGGCAGCTATGAGGGCATCGATTCCGGCACCGGCTTCCAAGTCAAGCACATCACCGTGAAGTCGGGTCAGAAACTCTCGCTCCAGAAACACCACCACCGGGCCGAGCATTGGATCGTCGTCCGTGGGCGCGCGCGCGTGACACGCGACAAGGAAAGCTTCGTGCTGGAAGCGAACCAATCGACCTATATCCCGGTCGGCGCCGTCCATCGCCTGGAGAATATCGGGGATATCCCTCTTGATCTGATCGAAGTTCAATCGGGCGACTATCTGGGCGAGGACGATATCGAGCGGCTCGAGGACCAATACGGCCGCAGCTAGGGCCGATTGGCCGACGGGGCCGTCTCGTCTTTCGGCCGAATGCCGAATATGGGACCACACCGGCCCATCTGGGGGAAATGCATGTCGCGGCTCGTTTTGTTCGTTCTGTTTTTCGCGGCGGTCTTTCTGCAGGCCGGGGCCTATGGCCTGACATTCATGCTGCCGAGGCTCTTCGGCGCATTCGGCGCGAACGAAAAGGCCGTCGGTGGCATGCTGCTGGTCACCGCAGTCTCGACCCTGGTCGCCGTCTTTTTTTCCGGCCATCTGGCGGACTGGTTCGGCCGAGTCCGGACCCTTGGACTGGCCTGCGCGTCGATCGCGCTGGCGCTTTTCCTCTATGCCCGGTCGCAATCGGTGGGCCCGGCCTTGGTCGGGGCAAGCGTTCTACTCGGGGCGGGATGGGGCCTGACCTATTCGCTGGCGCCGGTCGTCCTGACCCGGCTTGTGCGCGCGGGTGAGAGGGTACGCTATTTCGCCCTACTGTCGGTTTTCGTCATGGCCGGATTCGGCCTGTCGCCGGTCATGGCCTCGGCCATCGAAGGGCTGGGCTTCGCCGTTGCGGACGCGTTCGACATCAATGCCGCGCTCTGCACCGTGAGTGCCGCCCTGTTTTTCATCCTGGCCGCGCCGGTGCGCGCGCATTCCCAGGCGGCAGGGGTCGAGGCGCGATCCAGCCTCACCCTGGCATCCGTCGCGGCGGTTTTGCGATCGACCGCTCTGATTCCTGTCGCGATGGTCTGTCTGGGGGCGAGCGTTTTCGCCGGCATCAACAATTTTCAGACCGTGTTCGCCGATACCCGGGGCCTGGATTATTCGACCTATTTCCTGACCTACACGGCAACGGTCATCGTGTTTCGCCTTCTGCTGGTCGGTTTCAAGGGTGGCCCGTCACCCTATCTGACGATCGCGGCGCTGCTCTCCATCATGTGTGGCAGCGTCGTCCTGTTTATCTTCTCAGGTGGTAACGAAGCCCTGTACATCCTCTTCGCGGTCCTGTTCGGCATCGGCTACGGCGCCTCCTACCCTATCCTCGTCGCGATGGCCGCCGACGACGCGGACGGAGGCTTGATGCCGCAGACCCTGCAGCTCTTCGCCCTGACCTATTTCGTCGGTATTTTCGGCTTTCCGCTCATCGCCGGCTGGCTGATCGTCGAAACCGGGCCGATGCCTCTGTTGGTGCTGGTCGCTGCGCTCGCGGGGATAGAAGCAATCATGGCCGCGCGGCGCGCGCGGGCGCGCGCCTGACACCGCACCCATTCGCAGGTAGTTTTCATGCGCATGCTCTGAAAGATTAGTGCGACAGCAACGCCAGGGAGGAAACAGCGAAATGAGCGCCACCGATCCCAACCGCGTCATCGTGACGGGAGAGAACCCTTTCATCCGGCTCGGCCCCGCGAATGGCGGCGAGAACACGACGGAGGCCAGCTATTGGCGCATCCTGTTCAGCCCCGCCGGCCCCGGCCATGTCCTCTATATAAAGAGCGAACTGACGGACGACCGCTGGCGCATCTATTCCGACAATATCGCCATGACCCGTTGGCTCCAGGATACCGTCCAGGGAATGCTGAATCCGGCGACGGGCGACCAGTCGATCCCGGTGATCGACGCCTGGTTCGAGAAACAGGGCGATCCGCGCTATTTCTGGACCGAGATGATCGAATCCCGCGACGATGAAATCGCCATGACCTGGTACGATATCGGCGACCCCCTGCTCGTCCATACCCAGGCCGGTCAGGACCCGAAACGGCCCTATGGCGTCTGCACCGTCCTGATTCCCGCTCTCGGCGCGCGCCTGACCGTCAACGGCACGCAAGCCGCCGGTGAGCCCCGCCCGACGGAACGCGACGGCCGGCCCTTCAGCACCTGCGCCCTCGCCTTCTCGGAGAGTTGGACCGAAACCCGTTAGAGGGCGCCGCGGCGCCCTCTGAACGCTGCGCATGGTCGCCATCCAAGACCGCCTTCGTCCTTGGACCGGCAACGGCGCGGCGCTAGAGTGGCGGCGAAACACGCCCTCCTGGATTTTCGGCCCATGCCCAAGGGCGCACCGCGCCCCGCATGGGCCTTT
>JAQCGR010000327.1 GCA_027619995.1 Pseudomonadota bacterium
CCCACAGAATGCCAAAACTACTTCGCCGCAGCCGGATATGACCAAGAGTGATCGGAAAATGCTCTAGCGAATGCGGCGCGAAGACTCACAACTCTCCGTCCGCCGGTCGGGCGGGCCGGACTCCTTTCGCACGCAGGAACTGAAGGCCGAGAACGGCAGTCAGTACCAGGCCGGCGCCGAGAAATTTCTGTGGCGTCAGGCTTTCGCCCAACAGCAGCGCCGCCAAGCCGACCGTGAAGACGACTTCGCCCGTTTGGGCCATGGCCGTCCGCGACGGCCCGGCGAGCTTGATGGCGGTCAGGCTCAACAGGGTGCCGGTTCCGCTCAACGCGCTCATGCCGAGCAGCGCGCCGATCCCGGCGGCGCCATCGGGGAGGGCGATGCTCCCACTCAGGCCGAAGACGGGCAGGGCGACGGCGAGTCCGCCCATCTGCATGTGGATGAGGAGGCGAACCGGGTCCGAGGTTCTCAGGAAACGGCCGCTGGCGATCATCCTGCTTCCGACGATTAGGGCGGATGTGAAGGCCAGGGCGATCCCGAGCGGATGAATCTCGGCAAAATCGACCCGCAGGGCCAGCCATATCCCCGTGATGGCGGCGGCGAAAGCCACCAGTCGCCCCCAGGTCAGAGCCTCGCCGTAGAGCGCCCGCATGGCCAGCAGGGTGAGCAGCGGATAACTGTATTCGATCAGGGTCGCCAGGCTGATCGGGATGTAGCGATAGGAAGTGAAGATCGCCAGGGTCTGGCAGGCCGTGATCGCGCCCAAGGAGAGCGCGAAGAGACGCGCGCGAAAGGGCAGTGCGACCGGCCGGCGCGCGAGATAGGCATAGCCCAGGAAGATCGGCAGCAGGAGGGCCAGCCGGGCGGTGACGATGGCCGGGGCGTTGCCGCCATTGGCGAAGACCGTGGGCGAGAGCATGACGCCCGAGGAAAAGCAGAGCGCGGCGCCGAGGCCGCAGAAGAAGCCGAGCCAGGGCCGAGCAGGTGAATCAGTCTCGGTCATTCGGAAAGGTTCGGCCCCGACAACGACGGTGCTGTATTAGGCAGTTCATTGGGGTTATTGCCAAGTGGGTCGAGAGCACGGCTTCTGCGCATTGCCAGCGGCGGGCCGGTACGTGATCTTGTCGGCTTGCGAGCCTGCGGGCAGAGGAGAAAGAGGCCATGACCGAAGACGCCATTCGAATCGATCGTGCCGATCCGGCTATCCCGATCGTCACCATCGACCGGCCCGAACGCCGGAATTCGATGAGTCTGGCCATGTGGCGGCGATTGGCGACGGTTTTCGAGGACCTGGCGGCGGACGAAGAGGCCCGTGTCGTGATCCTGACCGGTGCGGGCGGCTTCTTCTGCGCGGGCGCCGATATCTCGGAGTTCAAGGCGGTGCGCAGCGGGCCCGAGGACGGTGCGGTCTACGAACAGGCGGTGCGGAGCTGCGGCCAGGCCATCGAACGCCTGCCAAAGGCGACGGTCGCGGCCATCTCCGGCTTTTGCATCGGCGGCGGCTTCGGTCTGGCCCAGGTCTGCGACTTCCGCATCGCCGATGTCACGGCCAGCTTCGCCATTCCCGCCGCGCGTCTGGGCATCGTCTATAACAGCCACGAATGCCAGACCCTGCTGAACCTGGTCGGCCTGGCCCAGGCCAAGCGCATTCTCTTCGGGGCCGAACGCTTCGATGCGGCTGAGGCGGAGCGTATCGGTTTCGTCGACCGGATGGCCGGTGAGGGGGAGGGTGCGCTGGCCGCCGCGCGGAGCTTTGCCGCCGGCATGGCGGGCAACGCGCCGCTGACGATTTCCGGGGTCAAGCTGATCCTGAACGCCCTTGCCGCGGGCGAGGTGGAGCGGCAGGCGGACGACATCGCCGCGGCCGGCAATGCCGCCCTGGCGAGCGAGGATTACCAGGAAGGCATCCGCGCCTTCGCCGAGAAGCGCAGCCCGGTGTTCCGGGGGCGCTAGTCGCGCGCCATCCTTCGAGACGCGCGCGCGGATTCCGTCCCTCACCCTGAGCCTGTCGAAGGGCGAGGGACCGCTCGGGGTGCCTACAAATCCTTGCAGAAGCGCATGGCGTCCAGGGTCGCGGCATGGATGTTTCGCCCGGCCCAGGCATCGCCGATCCGCAACAGGGTGAAAGCCCCGTCCGGGTTCGTCTCGATGGCCTGGGGCGCGAAGCGGGTCATGGCGTCGATATCGGCCTCGCCCAGGTTCTTCGAGAGCGGCTTCAGGGCGAAATAGAGGTCGTCGTTCGGCAGGGTGCCGTTTTCGCCGATCACCTGGTCGATCTCGATTTCTTCCCAGGCCTCGCTGTATATGTTTTCGATCCGCGCCAGCAGGCGATTGCCGACACGCGAAAGGGCGGTCAGGCGCATGTCCGGCTTGATCTCGATTCCGCGCTTGTACATCTCGTCCATATGCGCGCCCAGATTGGTGCCGCCCAATTCCCGCCCTACGGAGCGTTCGGGCGTGACGAAACGAACCTTGGCTCCCGCATCGGCGGCGAACTGCGCGCAGGACAGGCCGGCATGGCCGCCCGCCTCGTCGAACAGCAGCACCTCGCCGCCGACCGGCGCGGCCCCCGCCAACACGTCCCAGCTCGTATCGGCCAGTTCCGCGCCCTCGAAGAAGCCTGGATTGGGCAACCCGCCGGTCGCGACGATCACCACATCCGGCGCCTCGGCCAGCACGTCCTTGGCCTCGGCATAGGTGTTCGGGCGCAGGTCGACCCCCAGCCGTGCAACTTCGGCGGCCAACCAGGCGGCGATGCCGCCCAGCTCCCGCCGCCAGGGCGCCTTGGCGGCCAGGACCAGCTGGCCGCCTAATTCGTCCGCCGCTTCGAACAGCACCACGTCATGGCCGCGCCGGGCGCTGACCCGCGCGGCTTCCAGCCCGCCGGGGCCGCCGCCGACGACCACGACCTTGCGCTTGGCGCCCTCGCTCTTGCCCACCGTCTGGGGCACGAGCAATTCGCGCCCCGTCGCTACGTTATGGGCGCAGAAGGCGTCGAGGCCGCTGATCACCCGGTCGACGCAATAGCTCGCTCCGACGCAGGGGCGGATTTCCTCGTCCCGTCCCGTGCGCAGCTTTTCCGCCAGATGGGGGTCGGCGATGAAGGCCCGGGTCATGCCGACCATATCGACCAGCCCCTCCTGCACGGCATAGGCCGCGGTCCCCGCGTCGTTGATCCGCGTGGCATGGAAGATCGGCAGGGACACCTCTTCCCGGATCGCCCTGGCGAGATCGAGATAGGCGCCCGACGACACCCACATGCTCGGCCAGAGCTGGGCTTCGGCCTTGAGAGTCGAGGCCTGCGAACCGACGACATTGATGAAGTCGATCAATCCGCTGCCGGCATAGGCCTTGGCGATGGCGATGCAATCGTCGCGGTTCAACCCGTCCTTCATCATTTCGTCGCCGGGCATGCGGATGCCGATGACGAAGTCGTCGCCGACCGCATCGCGCACGGATTCGAGGATTTCGAGTCCGAACCGCATGCGGTTTTCCAGCGAACCGCCATAGCCGTCGGTCCGGACGTTCATGGCGGGAGACCAGAACTGCTCGATCAGGGTACCC
>JAQCGR010000328.1 GCA_027619995.1 Pseudomonadota bacterium
TGCCGGGGATCAGCGGCAGGATCAGGCCGGCGGCGCCGAGCGGCACCAGGACGATGCCGAGGGGGAAGAGGAGATGGCGCCAGCGGCTTTTCATCAGGGTCGCGCCGGCATAGGCGGCGGGGTTCTCGTCCCCCGCGTGGTGCTCGCTTCGATCGTCTTGCCCGGTCATCCGGCTACGGTGGTGTCAATTAGGGGCGCTGCCAAGTGCGATTGGTCGGTCTCGCGGGTTCGGCATCCGGAGTTCATAGGAATCCGGGTTTTGATTGGACGGATGTGCCACACCCCCACCTCACCCCAACCCTCTCCTCGCCGCTGGGGAGGAGAGGGAGAAATACACGCCTTGCCCTCTCCGCCCCGCTGGGGGGAAGAGGGAGATATACGCGCTTGCCCTCTCCGCTCCGCTGGGGAGGAGAGGGAGATATACGCGCTTGCCCTCTCCGCCCCATTGGGGGGGAGGGGGAGGGACCCGCACCGAAGGTGTGGGAGGGTGAGGTGGGGTATGGCACTGAACCCCGCTCGGTGGATATGTCGCCTTAGCGGTCGTAGCCCATGTCCTGATGGCGCTTCAGGGCGGCCCAGTCGATATCGACGCCCAGGCCGGGGCCGTCGGGCAGATGGGCCTTGCCGTCCTTGATGGTGATGCCGCCGGTGATGAACTTCTCCTTGCCCCAGTCGAGGAAGGAGACATGGCCTTCGCAATCCACCGGATAGGCCACCTTGGGCACGGTGGCGACATGGCAGCAGGCAGTGTCGCCGACCAGGGTATAGGGGTTGGTGTCGACGCTGACCCCAATGGCGGCGGCGTCGCAGATATGGATCGCCTTGACCGCCTCGGAAAAGCCGCCCAGGCGGTTGAGCTTGAGGACGATGCGGTCGCCGGCCTGGAGGCGGGCGATCTGCAGCACGGCTTCGGGCGACCAGACGCTTTCGTCCAGGATCACCGGCACCCCGGCGCGGGCGCGGACATGCGCATGGCCGGTCAGGTCGGCATGGCCGAGCGGCTGCTCGATCGAGAGATTGTTGCAACCCTCGAACTGGCGCAGGGCGCTGACCGTCCAATTGGCGCTGAGCCAGCCCTGGTTGGCGTCGGCGTCGATATAGACGTCGCGCGGCGTGGCCTCGATCGCGGCCTGCAGCTTGTCGAGTTCGGAGAGGAAATTGGCGCGGGTCCAACCCTTGCTCAGCATCTCGTCGCCGACCTTGATCTTGAGGCCCTTGAAGCCGCGACCGACATATTCGCGGCAGCCCTCGGCCATCTCGTCCGGGGTCTTGTGATAGAGGTTGGTCAGCATCTCGAACTCGGTGCGCAAGCCGCCGCCGATCAGCTCGTAGACCGGAATGTCGCGATGCTTGGCGACGAGATCGTGCAGCGCCATGTCGACGCCCGAGCGGGCGCCCCGCGCGCCCGGCATGCCGCCGCCGAAAGCCTCCTCCATCTTGAACTGGCAGAAGGCGATATTGGTCGCGTTCTGGCCGCGCAGCGCGCCGTCGTAGATCGCGACCAGTTCAGCGATCTGATCCGGCGTTTCGCCCAGATACCATTGCTGGCTGGAAATTTCGCCGATGCCGTAATCGCCGTTCTCGGCCGTCACCTTGACCAGGAAGGAAGGCGGATGGCTCGGCCAGACATATTCGTCGTCGGCCCAGGCTTCCTTGATGGCGATGGGGTAGAGACGAAAGGATTCAACGGCGGCGATCTTCAGCATGACATGGGGCTCCCTCAAGCTTTGTACACGCCGTTGTAGCAAGCACCCGCCGCCGCCGCACGTTATACGAAAAAGGGCCCCCGCCGCGATGCGGCGGAGGCCCCAGATGTGGTCGTGGTCGAGGGCGGTAAATGCCCGGCGTCAGACCGAGTAGTACATCTTGAACTCGATCGGGTGGGGGGTCTGTTCGAACTCGTAGACCTCCTCCCATTTGAGGGCCATGTAGCCGTCGATCATCTCGTCGTTCATCACGTCGCCCTTCTTGAGGAAGTCGCGATCGGCGTCGAGGGCGTCGAGGGCATCGCGCAGGCTGTGACAGACCGTCGGCACGTCCTTCAGCTCTTCCGGCGCCAGGTCGTAGAGATTCTTGTCCATCGGGTCGCCCGGATGGATGCGGTTCTCGATACCGTCGAGGCCGGCCATCAGCATCGCCGCGAAGGAGAGGTAGGGATTGGCCGCCGGATCGGGGAAGCGGATCTCGACCCGCTTGCCGTTCGGGCTGGCGGCATAGGGGATGCGGCAGGAGGCCGAGCGGTTGCGCGCCGAATAGGCGAGCAGGACGGGGGCCTCGAAGCCCGGCACCAGGCGCTTGTAGCTGTTGGTGATCGGGTTGGTGAAGGCATTGAGCGCCTTGGCATGCTTGATGATGCCGCCGATATAGTAGAGCGCGGTGTCCGACAGATCGGCATAGCCCGAGCCGGCGAAGAGCGGCTTGCCGTCCTTCCAGATCGACTGATGGACATGCATGCCGGAACCGTTGTCGCCCTTGACCGGCTTGGGCATGAAGGTCGCCGTCTTGCCGTTCGCATCGGCCGTCATATGGACGCAGTATTTATAGATCTGCATGGCGTCGGCCATGCGGAGCAGGTTGTTGAACTTGACGCCCAACTCGTTCTGCGCCGGGGCGACCTCGTGATGGTGCTTCTCCACCTCGACGCCCATCTCCTCCATATAGGACAGCATCTCGGCGCGCAGATCCGAGGCGGAGTCGACCGGGGAGACCGGGAAATAGCCGCCCTTGACCGGCGGACGATGGCCGCGATTGCCCATCTCGTAGTCGCGGCCGGAATTGCCCGGCAGTTCCTCGGAATCGAGCGAGAAGAAGGAGCCGTGCATTTCGACCTCGAAACGCACGTCGTCGAAGATGAAGAACTCGGCTTCGGGGCCGAAAAACGCCGTATCGCCGATGCCGCTGGCCTTGAGATAGGCCTCGGCGCGCTGGGCGCAGGAACGCGGGTCGCGGTCATAGGCCTGGCCGGTCGAGGGCTCGACCACATCGCAGATCAGGATCAGGGTCGGCTGGACCGCATAGGGGTCCATCACGGCTGTCGCCAAGTCCGGCATGAGGATCATGTCGGACTCGTTGATGACCTTCCAGCCTTCGATCGACGAGCCATCGAACATGATGCCGTCGGTCAGCAGGTCCTCGTCGACCGTGCAGACGGCCTGGGCGGTGTGCTGCCACTTGCCCTTGGGGTCGGTGAAACGGAGATCGACGAATTTGACGCCGTTCTCCTCGATCATTTTCAGAATGCTATCGACATCGGCCATGGTGATTGCCTCTCTCTACTCGTCGTTCGGATGGAAATTGGTCTATTCGATACAGGGGTTGGAGCGCCCGGTTCTGCTCGGCTCAGATGGCGTCGGGGCCGCGTTCGCCGGTGCGGATGCGGATCACGTCCTCGATCACCGAGACGAAAATCTTGCCGTCGCCGATGCGGCCGGTATGGGCGGCCCGCTGGATCGCCTCGACGGCGCGATCGACGAGCGAATCCTCGAGGACCAGTTCGATTTTCACCTTGGGCAGGAAATCGACGACGTATTCGGCGCCGCGATATAGTTCG
>JAQCGR010000329.1 GCA_027619995.1 Pseudomonadota bacterium
TCGGCGAGCTTCCGGAGCCATTCGGTCGGGATGACGATTTCCTCGCCTTCCGCCGGCGGCGCTTCCAGGCCCTTGAACACCTGGCCGAAGACGCGGTCGAAACGATCCAGATTGCGTTCGTCCTTCACCAGGGCCGAACGGCTGAGATAATAGAAATCGTCGACGGAATATTCGGCGAGGCCACGGTCCATCGCCTCCATGAGCGTCAAGTACTCGCGGAGCGAGACCGGCACCTTGGCCTTGCGGAGTTCCAGGAAGAAGTCCGCGAACACCGCCGCCCCCGTCAGCCGCCGTCGCGGCGATGCAGGAAGGCGAGCCGTTCGAACAGGTGCACGTCCTGTTCGTTCTTCAGGAGCGCGCCATAAAGCGGTGGGATCAGCGTCTTCTTGTCGTCGGTGCGCAGCGCCTCGATCGGGATGTCCTCGACCATCAGCAGCTTGATCCAGTCGAGGAATTCGGACGTCGACGGCCGCTTCTTCAGGCCCGGCGCCTCGCGGATTTCGTAGAACATGGTCATCGCGGCCGCGACCAGGCGCTTCTGGATGCCCGGATAGTGCACGTCGACGATCCGCTGCATGGTTTCCTTGTCGGGAAACTGGATGTAGTGGAAGAAGCAGCGGCGCAAGAACGCGTCCGGCAGTTCCTTTTCGTTGTTCGACGTGATGACGACGATCGGCCGCTGGCGCGCCTTCACCGTCTCCCGCGTTTCGTAGACGTGGAATTCCATGCGGTCGAGTTCGAGCAGCAGGTCGTTCGGAAACTCGATGTCGGCCTTGTCGATCTCGTCGATCAGCAGCACCGGGCGGTCGTCGGTTTCGAACGCCTGCCACAGCTTGCCCTTGACGATGTAATTGGAAATGTCGTGCACGCGGGCGTCGCCCAGCTGCGAATCGCGCAGCCGCGCCACCGCGTCGTATTCGTAGAGGCCCTGCTGCGCCTTGGTGGTCGACTTGATGTGCCAGGTGAGCAGCGGCGCGTCGATCGCCTTGGCGATTTCGTGGGCCAGCACGGTCTTGCCGGTGCCGGGTTCGCCCTTCACCAGCAACGGCCGTTCGAGCGCGACGGCGGCGTTGACCGCGACCATCAAGTCGGGCGTGGCGACAAAGGTTTCGGTGCCGGAGAACTTCTTTTCCATGATTCCTTCGCGGGTTTCGTCGCGGGAACGGGAACGCCGATCAGCCGGCGGCGGCCGACAGCGCGGATTCGATGGCCTTCAAGGCATCCGCGCCCTTGGCGCCGTCCGGACCGCCCGCCTGGGCCATGTCGGGGCGGCCGCCGCCACCCTTGCCGCCCAGGGCGGCCGAGCCGACGCGCACGAGGTCGACCGCGCTGACCCGCGCGGTCAGATCATCGGTAACACCGACCACAAGCGAGGCCTTGCCCTCGTCCACCGCGACGACGGCGACGACGCCGGAGCCGACCTGCTTCTTCATGGCATCGGCCATGGCCTTGAGTTCCTTCGCAGGCACCCCGTCCATCCGCCGGCCGGCGAATTTCAGCCCGGCGATATCCTTGGCCTCGGGCGCGGGCGCGCCGCCCCCGCCGCCGGTCGCCAGCTGACGGCGCAGATCGCCGAGCTCGCGCTCCAGCTTGCGCCGTTCCTCGACCAGCACGGCGACCCGGGCCGGCACTTCCGCCGGGTTCACGCGCAGGGCCGCCGCAGCCTCGGCCAGGGCGGCCTCCTGCGCGTCCATGTGATTCACCGCCGCCTCGCCGGTCAGGGCCTCGATCCGGCGCACGCCCGCCGCGACGGCCGATTCGCCGACGATTTTGAAAACCCCGATATCGCCCGTCTGGCGGACATGGGTGCCGCCGCAAAGCTCGACCGAATAGGGCGTCTCGCCATCGGCTTCCAGGTCACGGCCCATGGCCAGGACGCGCACCTCGTCGTCGTATTTCTCACCGAACAGAGCCAGCGCGCCCTGCTCGATCGCCTGGTCGGGGGTCATCAGCCGGGTCCGTACCGCCTCGTTCACCCGCACCTGACGGTTCACCTCGGCCTCGACTTGGCGCAGATCCTCCGCCGAGACCGCCTTGTTATGGGAAAAGTCGAAGCGCAACCGCTCGGGTGCAACGAGCGAACCCTTCTGGGTGACATGCTCGCCCAGGATCCGGCGCAGGGCGGCATGCATGAGATGGGTCGCCGAATGGTTGGCGCGCAGGGCATCGCGCCGCTCGCGGTCGACGCGCATCTCGACCGCCTCGCCGACCGCCAGATTGCCGTGGTTCACCGTGCCGAGATGGACATGCAGGTCGCCCAGGCGCTTGACCGTGTCGCGCACCGCGAACTCGCCGCCCTCGGCGCTGAACATGATTCCGGAATCGCCCATCTGGCCGCCCGACTCGCCATAGAAGGGCGACTGGTTCACGACGATGGCGACCTCCTCGCCCGCCGCGGCCGACTCCACCCGCTTGCCCTCGGCCAGGATGGCCCGGATCTGGCCCTCGGCGACATTCGTGTCATAGCCCAGGAAATCGGTCGCGCCGACCTCCTCGCGCAGTTCGAACCAGACCTCCTCGGTCGCCTGCTCGCCGGAACCGGACCAGGCCTTGCGCGCCTCGGCCCGCTGGCGCTCCATCGCCGTGTCGAAGCCGGACTGGTCGACCGTGCGGCCCTGGCCGCGCAGCACGTCCTGGGTCAGATCGAGCGGAAAGCCGAAGGTGTCGTAGAGCCGGAAGGCGATCTCGCCGGGCAGGGCCTGGCCCGAACCCAACTTGTCCGTCTCGTCCTCCAGCAGGCGCAAGCCGCGATCCAGAGTTTCCTTGAAACGGGTTTCCTCGAGCTTGAGGGTTTCGGAAATCAACGCCTCGGCGCGCGCCAGTTCCGGATAGGCTTGGCCCATGGCGCGGACCAGCGCGGGCACCAGCCGCCAGACCATCGGCTCGCGGCAGCCCAATATATGGGCGTGGCGCATGGCCCGCCGCATGATCCGGCGCAGGACATAACCGCGCCCCTCGTTCGAGGGCAGAATGCCGTCGGCAATCAGGAAGGAGGTCGCGCGCAGATGGTCGGCGATGACCCGGTGCGAAACCGCCTGGGCGCCGTCAGGTGCAATGCCCGAGGCATCGGCGGAAGCCTCGATCAAGCCGCGCATCAGATCGATATCGTAATTGTCGTGGGTGCCCTGGAGGACCGCCGTGATCCGCTCCAGCCCCATGCCCGTGTCGATCGACGGGCGCGGCAGGTCGATCCGCTCGTCCGGCGTCACCTGCTCGTATTGCATGAAGACCAGGTTCCAGATCTCGATGAAACGGTCGCCGTCCTCGTCCGGGCTGCCGGGCGGGCCGCCCGGGACATGATCCCCGTGATCGAAGAAGATTTCGGAACAGGGCCCGCAGGGTCCGGTATCGCCCATGCTCCAGAAGTTGTCGGAGGTCGCGATGCGGATGATCCGGGAATCGGGCAGGCCGGCAATCTTCTTCCAGAGGTCGAAGGCCTCGTCGTCCTCGGCATAGACCGTGGCGATGAGCTTCTCGGCGGGCAGGCCGAATTCCTTGGTCACCAGGTTCCAGGCCAGTTCGATGGCAAATTCCTTGAAGTAGTCGC
>JAQCGR010000330.1 GCA_027619995.1 Pseudomonadota bacterium
AGGCGGCCGAGGGCGCGGTCTTCGGCACCCGCAACGGCTGGGAGGTCGCGAACTGGTTCGCCGGACCCGGCGACGATCCGACCGAACCCTCCTCCTTCCGCCGGCCGCGCTGGCAGGCGGCCGTGGGGCGCGAGGTCGCGGCCGCCGCCGGGACCGCGGCCCTGGGCGATCTGTCCTATCTGTCCCTGTTTGGCGTCTCCGGTGCCGGGGCGGAAACCTGGCTCGACCATCTATCCGCCGCCAACGTTCCGGCCTGCGGCCAGGCGACCCAGGCCCCCTTCCTCACCGAGGCCGGCCATGTCGCCACCTGCTTCCGGCTAGCGCGTCTGGCGAGCGGAGAATTCCTGCTGATCGGCCCGGGCGAGCAGGAGCGGCGCGACCATGACTGGCTGTGGCGCCAGCTGCCGTCCGACAACACTGTCCACCTGCACAATCGCAGCGGCCGGTTCGGCATCCTCCTGCTCACCGGCCCGAAAGCCGGCGATATCCTGCGCAGCTGCTCGAAGGCGGATATCTTCGCCGATCCGGCGCCGGCAGATCTGCCCGAGGGCACCATCACGACGGCCGGACTGGGCTATGCCCCGGCCACCGTCCTCCGCCTGGACGAGACCGGTTGCGGCGATCACTTCCTGATCACGCCGATGGATTTCCTGCGCCATCTCGAGACCGCCGTCTCGGATGCCGGGACCGAGCACGGGCTTCTTCCCCTCGGCCTGCGCGCCTGGGACAGCCTGCGCTTGGAGCGCGCCGTGCCCGCCATCGGACCGGATGCCAGCCGCGCGATGACGCCGGCGGAGGCAGGACTCGATGCCCAAGTCGTCTGGGCCAAGGACGCCTTCCAGGGCAAGGAGCCGGCGATGGCGGCCGACCCTGGACGCCGCATGGCCCTGTTGCGGGTCGCGTCTCCCGACATGGATCCTTGGCGCAACGACACGGTCTGGCATGGCGGCGAGGCCATCGCGCTGATCGGCTCCGGCGGCTATGGCCACCGGACGGGCGCGTCCTTGGCGCTAGCCCCCCTGCCGGCTGCCCTCGCCAAACCCGGGACCGCGTTGGAAGTCGAGATCGCGGGCGAACGCTTCCCCGCCGAAGTGGTGGCGCCGCCCGCGGCCTAGAGCGTCTTCGGGATTCGCGGACCGGATCGGACCGGCAGTCCCGTTACTCTCCGGCCAGTGCGGGCCACTTTTCGTCGGCTATCTTGAGATAGCCGGGAATGTCCTGTTCCCAGGTCTTCTGCACGTCCTTGCTGTAGTTCAGGTAGAGCGTGCCGTTGACGATGCTCCAGGCATCCGGATCGATACCGACCAGGGCATCCTGGGTCACGCCATAGGCGCAATAGCCGCCATAGGCCGGCGCGTATTTCTCCGGATTCGCAGCGAAGAGATCGCGGTTTTCCGCCGAGGCGAAACGCCAGGTCGCACCCCCCCAGTCATGGGTGAAATCGCTGCTGCCTTCGACCGGCATGGCTTGCAGGTGATAGGCGACCGGGTCGAAACCCTCGATCGCATTGCCGAGCAGGGTCTTGTTGATCTCCGCCGCGAGTCCCGCGCCGGCAAGCGTCGCCGCGACGAGAACGGCCGCCAGGCCGAGACCGAGTTTCCGAAACATGGGCCAACTCCTTTCGCCTGTCCCCAGGCCGTGTCCGAGGATTATGGGCTTAGAACTAGGGCGCAACGCCCCGGTCCCGAAATCACGACTCCGCGAGGAGACCGTGGCGACGGACCATCCCTCCGACGCAACGATCCGGTCTTCGGACTTAACGATATGGAATTGCCGGGTTTTTCTTGCGGCACCGGGCGGACGCGCCCAGACTTCGCGATGCGGGTCCGATCCCGCGTCTTCCGGCACGGCATCGAACGCGATTCATGGCAAGGGCGTACAAATCCCCCGGGAGGGCGCGCTTCGCCCCGTTCCGCCACCGGTCTTCGCGCGGGCGCCGCTTTCCGCATCGGGCTCTTCGGCGATGAGCGCCGCCCACGGCGAACCCGCCGCCGCGCCCGCCGTCGGCGCCTTCCAGCGCAAAATGATCATGGCCACCTGCATGCTGGCGGCCAGCATCTATTCGATGAACCTGACCATCGTCAGTATCTCGCTGCCCAATATGCAGGGCACCTTCTCGGCCTCGCCCGACCAGATCGCCTGGGTCGTGACCGGCTTCATCCTGGGCCTGACCATGACCGTCGCCTGTATCGGCTGGGTCTCCGAAAGGCTGGGCCGCAAGCGGGTCTATGTCGCCGCCCTGGCCGCCTTCGTCGCGACCTCTGTCATGTGCGGCAATGCCACCATCCTCGAGGAAGAGTTGCTATGGCGCTTCCTCCAAGGCGTGACCGGGGCCGCCATCCTGCCGATCTCGCAATCGATCATCCTCGACGTCTATCCGCGCGCGGAGCATGGCCGCGCCCTCGCCCTCTGGGGCCTCGGCAACATGGCCGGGCCGATCATCGCCCCGCCCATCGGCGGCATCATCACCGAGGCCTATGGCTGGCAGAGCGTGTTCGACATCAACCTGCCCTTCGGCCTGCTGGCGCTCCTGGGCACGATCCTCTTCGTCCCCTCGACGCCCTCGCAGAAGCGGCCGCTCGACATGATCGGCCTGATCGCCCTGGTCGGCGGTGTCGGCCTCGTGCAGCTCGCCGTGAACCGCGGCGCACGTCTCGACTGGTTCGAATCGAGCGAGATCCTGTTCGAGATCGCGGGCGGCATTCTGCTGCTCTATCTCTTCGTCATCCGCATCCTGACCGCGCGCCGGCCCTTCCTCGATCCGATCATGTTCCGCGACCGCAACTATTGGGTCGGCCTGATCGTGATCTCCGCCTTCGGCGCCTTCTCCTTTCTGCCCGTCGTCACCCTGCCGCTCTTCATGCGCAACCTGCTGGACTACCCGATCGAGATCGTCGGCCTGCTGCTCGTGCCGCGCGCCCTGGGGGTGGTCTGCGGCAACCTCTTCGTCGGCCGCGCCATGTCGCGGACCGATCCCCGCTATCTCATCACCCTGGGCCTGTTATTCGTCGTCTATTCCTCCTGGGAGGTCACCACCTGGACCCTCGACACCGGGGTCTGGGAAATTGCCGCGAACGGCGTCTTCCAGGGCCTGGGCAACGGCATGATCTGGGTCACGGTCAACACCATGACCTTCTCCAACCTGGAGCCGCGCCAACGGGCGCAGGCCGTGCCGCTCTATTTCCTGACCTTCAACCTGGCCGCCAGCATCGGCATCGCCGCCTTCGTCACCTATTGGGTCCGGGCCAGCCGTTCGACCGCCGAGGTCCTGAGCGAGCAATTCTCCGCGACCGGCAGCGCCGTGCGCCAGGGCATCGTGCCGCGCGACTGGGACCTTTCCGATCCCAGCACGGCCGCCGCCATCCAGGACCTTATCGACCGCCAGGCCTCGATGATCGGCTACGAACTATCCTTCCAACTCGTCGCCCTGGCCGCCCTGCTGCTGATTCCCCTGGCTTTCCTGTTCCGCAAGCCAGGCTGAAGCGCGCACCC
>JAQCGR010000024.1 GCA_027619995.1 Pseudomonadota bacterium
TTGAATCAGAAATCCCGATCCAACGGAATCCCCTATTTCGATTCACGCAGATCGGATGATGCTCTAGCATCCAGGTCTGGGACCATTCCCGCAGCATCGACGTACCAAAGCCACGCGATCTTGTTTTCGTCGGCCAGAGCTTGAATCCCGGCCACCTCTACGACAACCATTTGATAGGTCTTAAAACCGGCAAAGACGTAAAAGTCAGCCGCTTGGACATCTTTGATTAAACCCGCTGAACCGCCGGCGAACAGCACAAAACCAACGAAACTGGCCAGTGCCTTCCGGAAAAGAGACATTTTGGAAGAACTCCGCATCGGCGCGTGGGAATGCCACACGCGCGTCTGAGCCATCGACTCCAGACGGCTCACTTGGGTGGCCGGTCTCTCCGGTCACGGAGATGAATTGGATTGGATCCGGGTTTCCGCCAAGGGAGCGGCCAAAAAATATTTCCCCAGGTCCATCTGGCAGAGTCGCAGCGATATCCAACATTAATCGTCAGGTCGCTGCCTGCACCGAGCCGAATTCGGCATAGCGCTGGTAGATGTGCCGTAAAGTTTTAGTTTCCGCTTTGTTGAGAACTAAACTGCGCCCCCGCGCGTCATAGCCCAGAGGCGGCACATCGCCGACCGTCCATCCCCCGGCGTCGGCATGGTTGGACCATCGAGCCCGACAAGTTCCCGTGTCCTTCCAAACCAAGGTCGAGGCCTGGATACAGCACCTTTCGGTGCTCAATCTTCAGGACGAGACCGGCCCCAAGCGGGCGTCGCCCCCGGATACCCTTAGCAATCACCACCATAAGCTCTACAAGGCGGCATCGGCCCTGGCCTTCACGGAGGAGCAGATCATCGCAATCCTGCGGGAACAGGAAGCTGGTGCGAGGACGGCCGATGTCTGCCGCCGGCACGGCCTCGGCGATGCGACATTCTACAAGTGGCGAACTACGGCGGTCTCGATAGGTTGGCCTCAGCGCGGTGCCGGCAGTGCTACCCCTTCTTCTTGCCGCGTGTGAAGGAATTCGGCTTGGCCGCCGCTGTCGAAGACATCCCCGCCGTGGCGACGACTTTCGGCTTCTCTTTCTTCGGCTTCTTGGCCTCGCGATTGCTTCGCTGCTGACCCTTGCTCATTTCCATCTCCTGATTGAGTGATGTGCCACTTCGTCATCCGCATCATCCGTCCTCGAACTGGGACGGCAGCAATCCGGTCTTGAAGAAAACCACGGGCTCGTCGTCATACTCGCCGAGTTCGGCATCGCCCGAGGTCGAGAACGCGACAACACCGGCCTTGGCGGGGGCAAGTTTCTCGGCCTTGCGGCGCGCGGCATCGGCGGATTGGCACGCCACAGGCGTTTCCGCGCGCAGGTCCTTTCCCTTGGCAACGAATGCCTGGACGAGAAAGATCGTCTCCCGCGTCATGGAATTTTTCCCTATCTTCGGCCACCCGGCTGGGCGACAAGAACGACATTGTCACGTTGTCGCCCGCAAAACATAGAAAACCAACGGTCGCCATGTTCTCAGGCGACCGTGATGGTGGTGGACTCATCGGCCGTCGTCGGTCGCCAACGGCGCGACAGCATCACAAACTTCCCGCCAGACCGGTATCGATGGTGTGGTGGCCGAACCAGGCCACGAGAAACGAACCGGCTAGAGCGGCCGATTCACGCAGGTGAAGCCATCGCTCCCACCAAACCATCCGACGAGAAATCGCGGGAACCCGCGATTCTGCGGGGGTTCACCCCGCTCCCGCAGAGAAAACTTAGGCACCCGAAAAAGAGTGGTGGGCCCGGCAGGACTCGAACCTGCAACCAGACCGTTATGAGCGGTCGGCTCTAACCAGTTGAGCTACGGGCCCGGAGGCCGGGGACAATACCGCCTTTGGGCGGGCACGGCCAAGCGCCCGGATCGGATTTCGGTCCGAGCCCGCGCAGTCAGCCTACCCCCATCGCCGCGAGCAGCCGGCGGTAGGGTGCATCGTCGTAGCGCATCCCGAGGGAGGTCGTGAAATGGCCGCGGGGATGCACGAAACGATTATCGGCCGGGACGGCCCATCTCTCGGCCAGGGTCACGCCCTCGCGATAGGGCACGACATCGTCGGCATCGCCCAGGATCATCACGATCCGCGACGGCTCGAGCGAGGGCGGGCCCATCGGCTCCAGCAACGGCGCCCAATCTTCCGCCTGGGCCTGGTGTCCATCCGGCTTCCTCCAGGGCCTGCGGGACGCCCAGGGCGGCGGGCAGGCTGCCGGTGAAGCCGACCGCCGAGATCGAGGCGCTGGCCGTGACCAGCAACAAGGCGTCGGGCACCATCGCCCTGGGCCAGTGATGCGCCGCCGTGGCCAGGCGCTGCACCGTCAGAGCGCCCAAGCTGACGCCGCCCAGCGCCACCGGCCCGTCGCCCAGAGACCGGGCCCAGGACGTCAGAAGGCCCAGTTCCAGGACCGCCGCATGAAGGAAGTCGAGCAGCGCCATCGGCCCGCCGGCGAAAATCGGCTCGCCGCCGTAACGGCCCTCCAGGGCGCGATGGCCGTGCCAGGGCGCCACGGGCTGGATGACGCGGCACCCGGCTTCGACCAGGGCCTTGGGCGGCTCGGCAAGGCCACGCCACATCTCCGATTCGATACCCACCCCATGGGCGAGAATGACCGTCGCGCGCGGCTGGGCCGGCTCGTAGACCCGGGCCAGAACGGTATCGCCTTCGGCCAGGGGCACGGGCGCGGCCATGCGCAGCCGGGACACCCGGCCGAATGCCGTCTGGTAGCCGAAGGACCGCGCGCCCGACCCGGGTCCTGACACCGCGCCGGGCGGCGAGGACGACGAAGGCGGCGCGAAGGCGCGATCGGGAGCGGCCAGGCGCTCCCCGTGGCGCGCCGCGACGGCATCGTAGGACGGCACCGCGAAAGCCACCGCGGGGCCGCGCCGCCGGATATGGAGCGGCACGCAAGACCAGCGCGCGGCCATCAGGGCATGCGCCGCGCCCACGCGAAGCGCCTCGGCCCGGGCCAGCGCGCCGCTATCGGCCGGGCCATCGCCGAACAGCAGATCGCCCCATTTCGCGGTGGCCTTGTCATGGGCGCGGCGCAGGCCATCGACCTCGGCCACCGCCCGGCCGGCCAGATAGGATTCGGGATCGACCCTGGGCGCGGCCTCGACGAAGGCCGAAACGGAACCGCGCGCGCCCAGCGCCGCCGCCCAGAGCCGTGAGACCGGGAAATACCAATCGCCCAGGACGGCGATCGAGACCCGGTCGTACCAGGGCCGCAGGATGAGATTGCGCAAGGCCCCGCCCAGCACCTCGTCGCGCCAATGTCGCGGATCGAACCCGTTCATTCTGTCACCCGCCCGCCGCGCTCAAGAAAAAGGCCGCCCCCCTGCCCGGAAAGCGGCCCTTGTTCGACTCATGCGGCATCCGCCCTCAGGTATCCAGGAAACTGCGCAGTTTCCGGCTGCGGCTCGGATGTTTCAGCTTGCGCAGGGCCTTGGCCTCGATCTGGCGGATACGCTCGCGGGTCACGCTGAACTGCTGGCCGACCTCTTCCAGGGTGTGGTCGGTGTTCATGCCGATGCCGAAACGCATGCGCAGCACCCGCTCCTCGCGCGGGGTCAGGGTGGCCAGCACCCGGGTCGTGGTTTCGCGCAGATTGGCCTGGATCGCCGCATCAAGCGGCTGCACGGCGTTCTTGTCCTCGATGAAATCGCCGAGATGGCTGTCTTCCTCGTCGCCGATCGGCGTCTCCAGGCTGATCGGCTCCTTGGCGATCTTGAGAACCTTGCGGACCTTCTCGAGCGGCATGCCCAGCTTGACCGCCAGTTCTTCCGGCGTCGGCTCGCGGCCGATCTCGTGGAGCACCTGGCGCGAGGTCCGGACCAGCTTGTTGATCGTCTCGATCATATGGACCGGGATGCGGATGGTGCGCGCCTGATCGGCGATCGAACGGGTGATCGCCTGGCGGATCCACCAGGTGGCATAGGTCGAGAACTTGTAGCCGCGCCGATACTCGAACTTATCGACTGCCTTCATCAGGCCGATATTGCCTTCCTGGATCAGATCCAGGAACTGCAGGCCGCGATTGGTGTATTTCTTGGCGATCGAGATGACGAGCCGCAGGTTGGCCTCGATCATCTCCTTCTTCGCCTGGCTCGATTCGCGCTCGCCCTGTTGGACGGCGGAAACGATGCGCCGGAATTCCTCGATCGGCAGGCGCGCCGTCTCGGCGACCGTATCGATCTCGCCCCGGATATCCTTAATCTCGTCGCGGCGCTTCTGGATATAGGGCTTCCAGCCCTTGCCCTTGAGGCGCCCGACCCGGCGAATCCAGTTCCGGTCGACCTCCTGGCCGCGATACTGCACCAGGAAGTCCTCGCGCTTCACGCCGGCCCTGTCGGCCAGGCGAAGGAGCCGGCCTTCGAGGCCGACGAGGCGGCGATTCATGCCGTAGAGCTGGTCGACCAGTTCTTCGATGCGATTGTTGCTCAGGCGGATCTCGCTGACCTGTCCGATCAGCTCCTCGCGCAGCTTGTCGTAACGCTTTGCCTGAGCCGGGGTGAGGGCATCGCCCCCGCGCGCCTCTTCGAGCTTCAGGTCGAGCAGCTTGACGAATCGTTTATGGATCGCGGCGATCTGGTCGAAGGATTCGACCATCGTGGGCATGAGGGTCGCTTCCATGGCGGCGAGGGACATATTGACCTCTTCGCCGTCATCCTCGTCGTCGCCCTCCTTATCGTTGTTCTCTTCTTCCTTGGATCCGGTGGATTCAGAGGATCCGGCGGTTTCGGATTCCTCGTCTTCTTCCTCCTCGCCGCCTGGGCCGCCTGGGCCGCCCGGGCCGCCCGGGCCATTGGGCCGGACCGCCGGACGCGCGCTCATATCCTCGGCCGGGCCGCCGATCGTGGCATCCAGATCGATCACCTCGCGCAGCAGAATCCGGCTGTCGGCGAGCGCCTCGCGCCAGACCATCAGGGCTTCCAAGGTCAGCGGGCTCTCGCAGATCGCGCCGATCATCTTCTCGCGGCCGGCCTCGATCCGCTTTGCAATCTCGATCTCGCCCTCACGCGACAGCAGCTCGACACTGCCCATCTCGCGCAGATACATGCGGACGGGATCGTCCGTGCGGCTGAGCTCGTCCTCGTCCAGATTGCCGGCGCGAACACTCGTCTCCGGGTCTTCGCCGTTCTTCTTGTCCTTGCCGTTGCGCTTCGGCGCGTCTTCCTCGCTGTCTTCGGTCTCCTCGCTCTCGACAACGTTGATGCCCATCTCGCTCAGGAGGGCCATCGTGTCCTCGATCTGCTCCGAAGACGCTTCTTCGGCGGGCAGGACCTCGTTGATCTCGTCATAGGTGAGGTAGCCGCGCTCCTTGCCGCGCGCGAGCATCTTCTTGACGGCGGCGGCCATGCCGTCCATCAGGGGTCCGTCGGCACCGCCATCGCGAGCCTCGGTTTCCTCATTCGCACTTGCTGCTTTAGTCGCCATTCGGTGTCGACTCCCGAACTCGCAAATCTTGTTCCTTCGGCGCGAATGCGCCGAATACGGCCCCATAGCGGGGCCGGTGCAATGTCGAGGCCAAACTAGCCCGTTTCAGGGCCAGCCAAAGCCTCCTGCTCGTGTTCCTGGTCTTCCGGGCCGCTTCGCTGGATCTCCCGTTTTTTCGCCGCGAGGCGCGACCAGCGTTCCGCCGTCATATCCTCGCCCAGCGCTCGCGCATCGTCGTCCAGTTCGGCCCTGGCACCCCGCCGCCAGTAACTGTCCCAGGCAGCGCGCCAATCGTTCCGCACCTCATCAATGGTTTTTCGCGGATCACAGAAAGGCGCTGCCTCATAAACGTCCCGACCCAAAACCCGATCGAGCAGAGACGAATATCCAGTCTCCCTGAGGTGGCGCTGCAAGCCCGTCGAGTCAAGCCCGGAACCGGAGACGTTTATGATTTCCTGGCGAAGCTTGTCAAGTTCAGGCCAGTTGAAGCGGCGAACGCCGAGGTCCTCGGCACAGTCATCGAGCAGTTCCGGATGGCGCAGAACCGCGGCCAGGAAGGCCGGCTCCCATTTGCCCGAAAGCGCCTCGATATTACCCTGAGATCGGAGATGGCCGGCGCCTTGCGCCCCCGTGCCCTGCCCCCGGGCAGAACCGGCCCCGCGTTGCCCTCTCGGCCGCTGGAACGCGGCGAAAAGGCGGGCCTCCATGTCATCGAAATAATATTGCTGAACCGTCCGATCCGCGATCCGGCGCACCTGGTCCAACAGATTCTTGCGGATATTCGCCCGCCGTTCGGGCGTGTCGGCCGGCTGGGCCCCCGTCTCCATCTCCCAGAGCATTTCGCCCAGCGGCTTCGCCCGATCGATCAGCGTGCCGAGCGCCGTCGGACCGCTGGAGGCCAGGAGGCTGTCGGGGTCTTCCCCTTCGGGCAGAATCGCGAATTGCAGGGATACCCCGGCCTTCAGGATCGGCATGACCCGTTCCACGGCGCGGTAGGCCGCCCGCCGGCCCGCTTCATCGCCATCGAAACAGACGACCGGTTCGGGCGCCAGGCGCCACATCGCTTCGATCTGGGCCTCAGTCAGGGCCGTTCCCAGGGGCGCCACCGCCTCGGGCAGCCCGGCGCGGGCCAGGGCGATCACGTCCATATAGCCCTCGGCAGCGATCAGACGGCCGCGGTCATGTGCGGCAGCCCGGGCATTGGCGAGGTTGTAGAGGGTGCGCCCCTTGTCGAAGAGCGGCGTGTCCGGGGAATTGATGTATTTGGCCGCCTTGGCGTCACCCATCTGACGGCCGCCAAAGGCGATCGCCCGGCCGCGCCGGTCGGTGATCGGGAAAATCGCCCGATCCCGGAAAAAGGCGTAGGGCTCGCGACCATCGTCCGGGCGGCGCAGCAACCCGGCCTCGATCATCGCGCCGTCCTCGATGCCCTTGTCTTTCAGGGCCCGGCGCAGCAAGCCGCCATCGGGCGCATAGCCCAGGCGAAAGCGGCGGATCACCGCCTCATCCAGGCCCCGGCCCATCAGATAGTCGCGCGCCGCCCGGCCGCGCGGACCCCATAGGCATTCCTCGAAATAGACCGCGGCCGCCTCGACCACGTCATGGAGAGACTTGTTCCGCTCGGCCCTTTCGCGCGCCTGGGGGGTTTCGCGCGGCACCTCCAACCCGGCCTGGGTCGCCAGGCGCTCGACCGCCTCCGGAAAACTCAAGCCTTCGGTCTTCATCAGGAAGGTGAAGACATCGCCATGCTCGCCGGTCGAAAAGCAGTGGTAGAAACCCTTTTCGTCATTGACCGTGAAACTGGGCGTCTTCTCGGCCTTGAAGGGGCTGAGCCCGACATGCTCGCGCCCGCGCCGCTTGAGCGCGACGCGCTTGCCCGTCACGTCCGAAACGGGGATTCGGGCGCGGATCTCATCGAGAAATTCGGGCGGAAACGCCATGGGGCGGCCGAGGACTCCATTCAAAATTTGCCAGGGACGCGGGCGGGGCCGAGGCCGACCGCACCCACTTGATCCTAACCGCCGGACAGTATCGGCGCAGCCTGTTTCTGGCGGCCGCCCCCTGACGGCCGTTGTCAGTGCCCGAGCTGCGCCTTGACGATGCCGCTGGCCCGCGCGAAATCCATCTGGCCGGCGAAATTGCCGCGCAGATGGGCCATCACCTTGCCCATATCCTTGAGACCGTCGGCCCCCGTCTCGGCGATCGCCTCATCGACGGAGTTCTGAATCTCCGCTTCGCTCAACTGTTCGGGCAGGAAATCTTCGATGATCGCGATTTCGCGCTCTTCCCGTTCCGCCAGATCCTCGCGCCCGCCCTTGCGATAGAGAGTGATCGAATCCTGCCGCTGCTTCACCATGGTCTGCAGCATCAGCAGGATTTCATCCTCATCGATGCCATCGGCATTGCCTTTGCCGCGGGCGGCGATATCGCGGTCCTTCAGGGCTGCGAGAATGAGGCGAAGGGTCGAAACCGCGCAGGCATCCTTGGCCTTTTGGGCGATCTTGAGGTTCTCGGTCAATCGGTTGCGAAGCATGGAATTCAGCGTCTGGCCACGGGTGGCGGGACGTTATCGGAATTCATTCTGCGAGTCGAATCGAGCATTCGAAATAAGCGATTGAAATTTCTTTCGTTTTCGCCGCGGCCTCAGCTTGACGGCAGCACGCTGATTGCTTATCAACTGCGCCGGAATTCCATGGCCCAAATCCCAGTCGATCCGCCCTTCGCGGGACGACCGCGCGCACCTTCCGGCGCCGCGCCGCACGGGCCCGCCCACAGGGGGTCGCCCCGCAATGCCACACGCCCCGGCCGGCCCCGATACCCGGTCCGAAACGCGACTGCAGACTGCCCCGAACGGTGCCACCGGCGCCCTCGTTCTGGCTGATGGCACCGTGTTGTGGGGCCACGGCATCGGCGCGACCGGAACCGCCGTGGGCGAAGTCTGCTTCAACACCTCGATGACCGGCTACCAGGAAATTCTGACCGATCCGTCCTATGCCGGACAAATTATCACCTTCACCTTTCCCCATATCGGCAATGTCGGCACCAACGACGAGGATATGGAAACCCTGAGCCCCGCCGCACGCGGCCTGATCCTGCGCGCGGATATCACTACGCCGTCGAACTATCGCAGCAGCCGCGGCCTTGATGACTGGCTCCGGACGATGAATCTCGTCGGTCTCGCCGGGGTCGATACCCGGCGGCTGACCCGGCGTATCCGCGACGGCGGCGCGCCCAACGGCCTTGTCTGCCATGCGCCGGACGGCCGCTTCGATCTCGATGCTCTGCGGGAAGAGGCGCGCGCCTTCCCCGGCCTCGAAGGCATGGATCTCGCCCTGGAAGTGACCTGCCGGCAGACCTATTCCTGGGATCAGACGGCCTGGGCATACCCCACGGGCTTCGGCCGGGCCGAGGCGCCGACCCGCCATGTCGTCGCCATCGATTACGGCGCCAAACACAACATCCTGCGCTCGCTGGCCGGACTGGGTTGCCGGGTGACCGTGGTACCGGCGACGGCCACGACGGAAGACGTCCTGGGCCACCGGCCGGATGGCGTCTTCCTGTCCAACGGGCCCGGCGATCCGGCGGCGACCGGCGAATACGCCGTGCCCGTGCTCAAGGACCTCGTCGAGACCGGCCTGCCGATCTTCGGTATCTGCCTGGGCCACCAGCTTCTCGCCCTCGCCCTGGGCGGACGGACGGTCAAGATGCATCACGGCCATCGGGGCGCCAATCATCCGGTCAAGGACCTGGCCACCGGCAAGGTCGAGATCACCAGCCAGAACCACGGCTTCGTGGTCGATGGCGAGGCCTTGCCGGCCGGCGTCACGGCAAGCCATGTCTCGCTCTTCGACGGCAGCGTCGAGGGCTTGGCGGTCGAGGGCCGCCCGATCTTCAGCGTCCAATACCATCCCGAGGCCTCACCGGGCCCCCATGACAGCCATTATCTGTTCGAGCGTTTCATGACCATGATCGACCTGCATGCCAAAACGGACTGACATAAAGTCGATCCTCATCATCGGCGCCGGCCCGATCATCATCGGGCAAGCGTGCGAATTCGATTATTCGGGTGCCCAGGCGTGCAAGGCGCTGCGCGAAGAGGGCTACCGGGTCATCCTGGTCAATTCCAATCCGGCCACGATCATGACGGATCCGAGCCTGGCGGATGCGACCTATATCGAGCCTATCACCCCCGAATTCGTGGCGCGCGTGATCGAGCGCGAACGGCCCGACGCCCTGCTGTCCACCATGGGCGGGCAGACCGCCCTCAACACCGCGATGGAATTGGCGAAGCGCGGCACCTTGAAGGAGTTCGGGGTCGAACTGATCGGCGCCCGCGAGGAGGCGATCGCCAAGGCCGAGGACCGGCTGCTCTTCCAGCAGGCCATGACCGGCATCGGCATCGATTGCCCGCGCAGTATCGTCGCGACCAGCCTGGAGGAGGCCCGGGCCTTCGCCGCCGAGATCGGCCTGCCGATCATCGTGCGGCCGTCCTTCACCCTGGGCGGTTTGGGCGGCGGCATCGCCTACAACACAGACGAAGTCGATCAGATCGTCACGAGCGGCCTGCGCGCCTCGCCCGTCCATCAGGTGCTGGTCGAGGAATCCGTGCTCGGTTGGAAGGAATACGAGCTGGAGGTCGTGCGCGACAGCGCCGACAACTGCATCATCATCTGCTCGATCGAGAATATCGACCCGATGGGCATCCATACCGGCGACAGCGTCACCGTTGCCCCGGCCATGACCCTGACCGACAAAGAATACCAACGCATGCGGAACCAGGCGATCCAGTGCCTGCGTGAGATCGGGGTCGATACCGGCGGCTCGAACGTCCAATTCGCAGTCGACCCGGAGACGGGCCGCATCGTCATCATTGAGATGAATCCGCGAGTCTCGCGCTCCTCGGCCCTGGCCTCCAAGGCGACCGGCTTCCCGATCGCCAAGGTCGCGGCCAAACTGGCCGTCGGCTATACACTCGACGAATTGGTCAACGACATCACCGGCGTCACGCCGGCCTCCTTCGAGCCGACAATCGACTACGTCGTGACCAAGATGCCGCGCTTCACTTTCGAGAAATTCGCGGGTGCCGAACCGCTTCTCACGACCTCCATGAAATCGGTCGGCGAAGCGATGGCGATCGGGCGCACCTTCCCCGAATCTCTCCAGAAGGTGCTGCGCTCCATGGAGACGGGGCTGACCGGCCTCAACGAGATTCCGATCGAAGGGTCCGACGCCGCCGATTCGCACGACGCCGCGCGCGCCGCCCTGGCCAAACCGTCCCCCGATCGCCTGCTGGTGATCGCCCAGGCCTTTCGCCTCGGCCTCTCGCTGGAAGAGATCCAGCGCATCTGCCGCTTCGACCCCTGGTTCCTGGCCCACATCCAGGACCTGGTGAATTGCGAGGAGACCGTTCGTCGGGACGGCCTGCCAGACAGCGCCAAGGGCTTCTCCGATCTTAAGAAACAGGGCTTTTCAGACGCCCGGCTGGCCGAACTGACCGGACGGACGGAGGAAGAAGTCTCCGCCGCCCGGCGCGGCCTCGGCGTGCGGCCGACCTACAAGCGCATCGACACCTGCGCCGCCGAATTCCCCTCGCGCACGCCTTATATGTATTCCGCATACGAGGGCGACGGGGTGGAACCCGCGGAAAGCGAGTCGGAAGTCACCGACAAGCGCAAGATCGTCATCCTGGGCGGCGGGCCGAACCGCATCGGCCAGGGCATCGAGTTCGACTATTGCTGCGTCCATGCGGTCTACGGCCTGCGCGAGGCCGGCTACGAAACCATCATGGTCAACTGCAATCCCGAAACCGTTTCGACGGATTACGACACTTCGGATCGCCTGTATTTCGAGCCCCTGACGGCCGAGGACGTGATCGAAATCGTTCGCGAGGAGCAGCAGAGCGGCGAATTGCTGGGCGTGATCGTCCAGTTCGGCGGCCAGACCCCGCTGAAACTCGCGGCCGCGCTCGAAGCCGCCAATATTCCCATCCTGGGCACACCGCCCGACGCGATCGACCTGGCCGAGGATCGCGAGCGTTTCCAACAGGTGCTGTCGCGTCTGGGCCTGAAGCAGCCCGCCAATGGCATTGCCTATTCGATCGAGCAGGCCGAGAAGACAGCGGAAAAACTGGGATATCCGGTGCTGCTGCGCCCCTCCTATGTGCTCGGCGGTCGGGCAATGGAAATCGTCCATGACCGCAGCTCGCTGCACCGCTATATGGCGGCCGCGGTGAAGGTTTCGGGCAAGGACCCGGTGCTGATCGATTCCTATCTTCAGGACGCCATCGAGGTCGATGTCGACGCCCTGGCCGATGGCGAATCGGTCCATGTCGCCGGGATCATGGAGCATATCGAGGAAGCCGGAATCCATTCCGGCGATTCCGCCTGTTCCCTGCCGCCCTTTTCCCTGCATCAGGACATCCTCGACGAGATCGGCCGCCAGACCGAAATGCTGGCGAACGGCCTGGGCGTCGTCGGTCTGATGAACATCCAATTCGCGATCAAGGACGACGAGGTCTATATCCTCGAGGTCAATCCGCGGGCCAGCCGCACCGTGCCTTTCGTGGCCAAGGCAACGGGCCTGCCGATCGCCAAGATCGCGGCCCGCATCATGGCCGGCGAAAAGCTTGCGAGCTTCGATTTGCGCAGTCTGGCGATCAACAAACATGTCGCGGTCAAGGAAGCCGTCTTCCCCTTTGCGCGCTTCCCCGGCGTGGATGTTCTGCTGGGTCCCGAGATGAAATCGACCGGCGAGGTCATGGGCCTGGACACCGATTTCGGCCGCGCCTACGCCAAGTCTCAGATCGGTTGCGGCAACGACCTGCCCTTGCAGGGCGCGGTCTTCATCTCGGTGCGCGACAGGGACAAAGCCGGAATTCTAGAACCGGCTCGCCAGCTCGCCGAACTCGGCTTCAAGATCGTGGCGACAAGCGGCACGGCACGTTTCCTGTCCGAGGCCGGCCTGGAGGCCGAATACGTCAACAAGGTCCTGGAAGGCCGGCCCCATATCGTCGATTCGATCAAGAACGGCCAAATTCAGCTGATCTTCAACACCACCGAGGGACCGCGCGCCATCGAAGACAGCTTCACCTTGCGCCAGACCGCGCTCTACAATTCGATCCCCTATTCAACGACGGTGGCAGGCGCAGTTGCCATGGGAAAGGCAATTGCAGCATTACGGGCAGGTAAGCTTGAAGTCGCGCCCCTGCAGTCCTACTTTAGAACATCGTTCTAATTGATTTAGCGCCGCGATCGACAATCCAGTCCGCTCGGCGGATCGGAAAACGGGTTTTGCGGCATTTTGGGTGTTACGAGATGGAACGCGTACCGATGACCGCAAGCGGCTCGACCCGCTTGCAGGAAGAGTTGAAGCGTCTGAAGAGCGAGGAACGGCCCGCCGTCATCCTTGCGCTCGAAGAGGCGCGCGCCCATGGCGACCTGTCCGAGAACGCCGAATACGAGGCCGCCAAGGAACGTCAGGCGTTCATCGAGGGCCGCATCGGCGAAATCGAAGACAAGCTCCGCCGAGCGGACATCATCGATGTGACCAAGCTTTCGGGCGACGAGGTCAAATTCGGTGCGACCATCTCCCTCGCCGATGAGAACAGCGACGAGGAAGTTACCTATCAGATCGTTGGTGCCGACGAGTCCGACATCAAGGCCGGGCTGCTGTCGATCAACGCGCCTTTGGCGCGGGCCCTGATCGGCAAGGGCGCGGGCGACACGGTCGAGGTGGCGGCCCCGGGCGGCTTTCGCATCTACGAGATTCTCACGGTCGAATACAAATAACCGGCACGGTCGCCATGACCCATGCGGAGGGCCCTGCGCCGGTCTGCTGGTGTCTGACCGAGGGCCATGCGGGGATGGAAAGCCAGACCATCGGTCTGGCCGAGGCCCTGGGCGTGGCACCGATCGTCCAGCGCGTGCGCCTGCGGTTTCCCTGGACCCATATCCCGCCGCGCCTAGCCCTGCCGCCCCTGAATGCCTGCAAGCCGGGCAGCGATGCCCCGGCGCCGCCCTGGCCCGATTTGCTGATCACCTGCGGCCGCCGCAGCGTCGGCCTTTCCATGCGGATAAGGCGCAATAGCGCGGGCCGGACCGTGACAGTCCATATCCAGGATCCGTTGGTTCCCGCCGATAGTTTCGATCTGATCGCCGTGCCCGAACACGACCGTCTGCGCGGGCCCAACGTGATGGTGACCCGGGCCGCGATCCACCGGGTCACAGCCGAAAAGATGGCCGCGAGCGCCGCGCGCCTGGCGCCCACCCTCGCCCATCTTCCGCGGCCACTCGTCGCGGTTTTGGTGGGCGGATCGAACCGCCGCTATCGGCTGACCCCGCAACGGGTGACGGAAATCTGCCGCGACCTGGCACAAGCGGTCCGGGATACGGGCGCCGGGCTCGCCGTGACGCCATCGCGCCGCACGGGCGCCGAGAACGAAAGCGCGTTGCGCGCCGGACTGGCCGGTCTGCCGGCCTATATCTGGGACGGCGAGGGCGAGAATCCCTATCTCGGTCTGCTCGGCCTCGCCGACGCAATCGTGGTCACCGCGGATTCGGTCTCGATGGTCTCGGAAGCGCTTGCCACGGGAAAACCGGTCCATGTGATCGAATGCGAGGGTCTGTCGCGCCGTTTCGATGCCTTCCACACCGGCCTGCAGGCGGCCGGGCTGACCCGCCCCTTCCGCGGCCGCCTGGAAGACTGGCGCTACGAGCCGCCGGACGACACCCGAATCATCGCGCAAGAGATTGCGCGCCGCCTCTCGGCCCGGACCCAGGGCGGAAAAGGCTGGCCAGCCCCCGGGCCAATCGGGCTATAACCCGGGGCAACCAACCAACAATCTCCGAACAACCGCGCGCGTCGAATCATGGCCCTCCGCATCGAGACATACAGCAACCGCCACGGCGGCAACTGCTTCTTCAAGGCGATCGGCCATCCGCTCGCGCAGGACCGCTGGTCCGCGCTGCACGACCGTCTGGCCGGAAGCCGTGGCATCGCCCTCTACGATATCGACGGATTCGCCGAGGGCTTCGCGGAAATCCACGATATCTCCGATCTGCCCATCTCCGGCGTTTATGTTCAGGACATCACGCGCATCGGCGCCAAGGTGCTCGGGCACAAGGCCCAGCCGGTGACCGATCTGGCCGCCGGCGGGGCCGATATCGTGCTGGTCGCCAGTTTCGACAGCGAACGGGCCGAAGATCATATCCGCCATCTCCTGCCCGCCGGCGCGGCCGTGCTCAGCTTCGATACAATCCGCCTGCCGGACGAGATGCTGACCAATTTCCGGCGCTATCTCGATCCGATCAATTTCGCGACGAATTTCGCCTTCTTCCGGGACCGCGACGGCCACCACACCCGCCTGGTTACGGCGAATTACTGGGCCGGCTACGGCGCGGAGGCGGTCGCCCTCTGGTGCCGCCTGTTCGATGGGGACGGCATCGCGATCGCCGAATGGCGCGAAACCCTGCCATCGGGGCAAGGCACGGTGGCGCTCGACAGCAAGGCCCTGCGCGCCCGCTTCGGTCTTGGCCCCTTCGCCGGCCAGCTCTTTCTTCACGTCATCGGCGCGCGCGGCCATGACGTCGTCAAATACGCCCTGGACACTTATGGCGACGATGGCGGCACCCTGTCCTGCACCCATGACGCCAATGCCTGGCCGGCCGATTTCTATGCCGGCCTGCCGGCGCCGGATGAGGGCGAGCGGGTGGTGCTGTGGGTCCAGAACAGCCACCCGAGCCCGATTCCGGCGCGGACGATCGCCTTGGGCCGCATGGGCGGCGAAGAAGTCGTCCGGCTGGAAACAGAGATCGGACCCTTCGCGACCCATGCGCTCGATGTCGCGGATCTGCTGCCCGACCTCGCCTGGCCCGAGCAGATCGAGATCGATGCCGGCCGCCATTTCGTGCGCCCGCGCTATGAGGTCGAGACGGGCGACGGGCACAGCCGTATCGCCCATGCGAATGTCGAGCGCACGGACCTGGCACCCGATCCTCGCATCCCCGACCTCGGCAACCTGATGGGCAAGGGCTATATCCTGCCCGCCCCGGTGCTGCCCTCCGACCGGTTCGACAGCATTCTTTTGCCCACGCCAATGGCGCGCACGCAGATCGACCTTCCGGTCGCGGTCGCGGTCTACGACGCCAATGGCACTGAGATCGCCCGGCGAAGCCTGGGTCGCCTGCCCCGCGGCGAGATCGACTCGCTCGATATCACGACGCTTCTGAACGGCGCCGCCCTTCCCTCCGGTTATGGCCATATGGAACTGGTCTATGACTTCACGGATGGCGGCGGTGCGGACGGCTGGCTGCACTGCCTGTTCCGCTACCGCGACAAGCGCAGCGGCCACGCCGCCGAAACCAGCTTCGGCGCCCATATCTTCAACACCGTGCTGACTTATCGGGGCGAGCCGCAGTCCTATTCCGGCCCGGCCCCCGGCATCAGCACGCGCCTCTTCCTGCGGCTCGGGCCGGCCCCGCTGGACACGATGTGCCACCTGATCTATCCGGCATCGACCCCCTGGCACCCGGCGTCGCGGACCGAACTTAAGCTTCATGCGGCGGACGGCAGCGAAGTCGCCTCGCAGGAGATGGCGATTCCCTGCGGCGGCTCACGCCTCTGGCGATATTCCGAGAGTTTCGACGAAGCCGAGCGCGCGGCCGCTGGTCAAGGCGCCTATATCGTCATCAGAGACGCGACCTGCCGGCTGTTCGGCTATCACGGCCTGATATCTGGCGAAGATGCCTTCAGCTTCGACCATATGTTCGGCTTCTGACGCGAGGCGCGCTTGGCCCGCAGGTTTCACGACCTATAATTGCTCTGGGTTTTCCAAGGATCGGTCCGGCACGACATGGCACAGCATCACCATACTAAGGTTCTGATCATCGGCTCCGGGCCGGCCGGCTGCACGGCCGCCGTCTATGCCGCGCGCGCCAGCCTTGATCCGATCATGGTCGCGGGGCTGGAGCCGGGCGGACAACTCACCATCACCACCGAGGTCGAGAACTATCCCGGCTTTGCCGAAGCGATCCAGGGTCCCTGGCTGATGGAGCAGATGCATGCCCAGGCCACGAATGTCGGCACGCGCATGATGAACAACATCATCACCGAGGTCGATTTCAACGCCCGGCCCTTTCGCTGCGTCGGCGATTCCGGCGACATTTACACCGGCGACACTGTGATCGTCTGCACCGGGGCCAAGGCGCGCTGGCTGGGCCTGCCCAGCGAAGCGGCCTTCATGGGCTTCGGCGTGTCCGCCTGCGCGACCTGCGACGGCTTCTTCTTCCGGAATCGCGAGGTCATCGTGGTTGGTGGCGGCAATACCGCGGTGACCGAGGCGATCTACCTCGCCAACCTCGCGTCCAAGGTCACGGTCGTGCATCGGCGCGACAGCCTGCGCGCGGAAAAGACCCTGTCGGATCGCATGATCGCCCATCCCAAGATCGAGATGGCCTGGGACAGTGCCGTCGAGGAGATCCGGGGCGACGACAATCCCAAGGGCGTTACGGGGGCCGTTCTGCGCAACCTGAAGACGGGTGAGGCCCGGGAAACCCCTGTTGACGGGGTCTTTATCGCGATCGGCCACGACCCGGCGACGGAAGTCTTCCGCGGCAAGCTCGACATGGACGAGGAGGGTTACATCCTGACCGCGCCCGATAGCACGGCGACGAGCGTGCCCGGCGTCTTCGCCGCGGGCGACGTGACGGACAAGATTTTCCGCCAGGCGGTCACCGCCGCGGGGCTGGGCTGCATGGGCGCGCTCGAAGCGGAAAAATTCCTGGCCGAACACGAAGACTCCACCGCGATCGCGGCCCAGTAGGCCATGGCGTCGAACACACCCACCGACATCCTCATGGCCAAGCCGCCGCGTGAGGCCAAGCACCGGATGGACTGGGACAAGCTGCGCGTCTTTCACGCGGTTGCCGAGGCCGGCAGCTTCACCCATGCGGGCGAAATGCTGAATCTCAGCCAATCGGCGGTCAGCCGGCAGATCGGCGCACTCGAAGAAAGCCTCAGCGCGACGCTGTTTCATCGTCACGCGCGCGGGCTGATCCTGACCGAACAGGGCGAGCTTCTGTTCAAGACCGTGCGCGAGGTGTTCGGTAAGCTGGCCATGACCGAGGCGATGATCGCCGAGGCCAAGGACAAGCCGACGGGGCCTCTGGCGATCACCACGACCGTGGCCTTCGGCACCACTTGGCTGGCGCCGCGCATCCGTCGCTTCATCGAGATATACCCCGATATCGATGTCACCATCCTGGTCGACGACGAACGCGAGCTCGACCTGACCATGCGCGAGGCCGATGTCGCGATCCGGCTGCGCCGGCCGCGCCAGCCCGACCTGATTCAGCGTCACTTGGTGACCGTGCGCTGGCACGTCTATGCCTCACCGGAATATCTCGCGAGTCATGGGACGCCTGAATCGCCTGACGATCTCGACAGGCATCTGCTGATCGTCTACGGCGATAGTCCGACCGCGCCGGTGCAGGAGATCAACTGGCTGCTCAACGCCGGCGCGACCTCGGGACGGGAGCGCCAGCCGATCCTGCGCCTGAACAACACCCACGGAATCTATCGTGCCGTCCGCAGCGGCCTGGGCCTGGGCGCCCTTCCCGACTACATGATCGCTGAGGACGCGAACCTCGTTCGCGTGCTGCCCGATATGGAAGGGCCGACAATCGATGCCTTCTTCGTCTATCCGGAAGAACTGCGCCATTCCAAGAGAATCGCCGTCTTCCGCGACTTCCTGATCGACCAGATCGCACATTCGCGATTCTAATGACTATTCGATTGAGCCATGCGCTGAACGCATAGCTAGGTCGCGCAATCATGGCTGGCAGTCGAAGGTTCCGGGCATTACGTATTGGGGGACTCAGATGTTGCATCGCAACATTGCTGAGCGTCTTTTGTTCGCAGCGAAGCGCTTGCGAGCAAATGTTCGGGCCAAGCGCTCGGACTTTGGGTCTTCGGACCCCACGTCTCCCAGACGTGAAGCCTCCCTGTTGTACTTGCCGGGCCCTAACGGCCCGGCCTTTTTTTATTCTTATTGAGTATTTCCCACGAGGCCGCGAAGTGGCCGCCCGGCTGACCCCCTCACATGAAGAGCTTCTGGTCCTGCAACCCTTCATAGAGGTGTGAGACGAACTCTCCATAACCGTTGTATATCCGAGTCGGCACTCGCCCGGTATCGACGCCCAGCAACCGCTCATCGGCCTGGGACCAGCGCGGATGGGAGACCGCCGGATTGACGTTGGCCCAAAAGCCGTATTCGCGGGACTGGATATCCTCCCAGAAGGTCGTGGGACGCTCATCCGTGAAACTGAAGCGGACAATCGACTTGATCGACTTGAAGCCATATTTCCACGGCACCGCGAGACGGAGCGGCGCTCCATTCTGCTTCGGCATGGGTCGGCCGTAGAGGCCCGTCGCGATAAAGGCCAGATCGTTGCGCGCCTCCTCGATGGTCAGCCCCTCGACATAGGGCCAGGGGTACCAGCTCGCCTTCTGGCCCGGCGCGACGCCGGGGTCCATGAAGGTTTCCATGCGCACATATTTCGCCGAACCCAGGGGCGCGGCGAAATCGACCAGGGCCTTCATTGCGAAGCCGCTCCACGGCACGGTCATCGCCCAGGCCTCCACGCAGCGGTGGCGGTAGACGCGCTCTTCCAGCGGCATCTGGCGGATCAGGGTATCGAAATCGACCGTCTTCTCCTTCTCGACCATGCCGTCGAAGGTGACCGTCCAGGGCCGCAGCGGCAGCGCTTGGGCTTCGTCCGCGATCTGCTTATGCGAGCCGAATTCGTAGAAATTGTTGTAGGTCGTCGCGGATTCTTCGTCGGTGATCGCGCGCTCCACCGTATAGGTCTCGTTACGCGGCACCGGGTAGAGTTCGGCGGTCGGGTCGGTCTCCGCCGCATGGGCACGGCTCACGGGCGACATGCTCGACGCCGTCTGGTCGGGATCGTCGCAGCCCACCAGCAGGCCGCCGCCGGCTAGCAGGATCGGCCCGGCAGCCAGGGCCTTCACCAGGGAACGGCGTTCGTGATAGATCGATTCCGGCGTGGCCGCGCTTTCGGGCAATTCCCAACCGCGGCGAATCCTGGTCAACATGGCCGATGCTCCTCACAGATTTCTCTGAGTTACAACCTGGAGCGCCGAGGCCCAGGATAGAATTCACAATCCCTTGATCGGTCCCGGCGGTCGGTGCCGCAGCTAACGAGGCAGGAAGGGATCGGGACCGCCCGTCGCCCAGTCGAGCAGTTCGACCGTATGACGCACCGGCACGCCCGCCCCCGCGGCGAGCTGGACCATGCAGCCGATATTGCCGGTCGCCACGATCTCCGGCGCGGTCTTGGCGATATTGGCCAGTTTGCGGTCGCGCAGGCGGTCGGCCAGATCCGGTTGCATCAGGTTATAGGTGCCGGCCGAGCCGCAGCAGAGATGGCCCTCCGGCACGTCCGAAACCGTGAAACCCGCCGCCGAGAGCAGTTCCTTGGGCAATGCGCGGATGCCCTGGCCATGCTGCATGGAACAGGCCGAGTGATAGGCCACCCGCCGCCCCGTCACGCGCACGGGCGGCATCAGGCCCAATTCGCCCATCACCTCGGTGACGTCCTTGGCGAGACCCGCGATCCGCGCCGCCTTCTCGGCCCAGGCCGAATCGGTGCGCAGCATGAAGCCGTAATCCTTCACCGTCGTGCCGCAACCCGAGGCGTTGATGACGACGGCGTCGAGCCCTTCGCCTTCAAGTTCCGCCGTCCAGGCCGCGATATTGGTCCGCGCGGCGCGCAGGGCATCCTCCTCGCGTCCCATGTGATGGACCAGGGACCCGCAGCAGCCGGCGCCTCGCGCCACCACCACCTCGCAGCCATGGCGGATCAGCAGGCGCACCGTCGCCTCGTTGATGCCCGGCTCGATCACCCGTTGGACGCAGCCGGTCAGCAGGGCCACCCTCATGCGCCTTTGGCCTTCGGCCGGAAAGACCTGAGGCCGGTCCATGGGAGACGTCCGTGCCGGCGCCTGGGCCATGCGCAGGAAGCCTTTGAGGCGGCCGGGCATAATTCCCGCCAGAGGTCTGAACAGGCTCCCCAGGGCCATCGCAAGGCGAAAGCGGGCCGGATAGGGCAGCAGGTGGATCAGCAACCCCCGCAGCAGCTTTTCGCCCAAAGGGCGACGATAAGTCTCCTCGATATGCTTCCGCCCATGATCGACCAAATGCATGTAGTGAACGCCGGACGGGCAGGTCGTCATGCAGGACAGGCAGGACAGGCAGCGATCGACATGTTTCACGACCTGCGGCGTCGCCGGCCCGCCCGATTCGAACATCTCCTTCATCAGGTAGATGCGGCCCCGCGGGCTGTCCAATTCATCGCCCAGCAGCACATAGGTCGGGCAGGTCGCGGTGCAGAAGCCGCAATGGACGCATTTGCGCAGGATGTCGTTGGAGGCCGCGACATGTGGATCGGCAAGCTGGGCCAGGGTGAAATCGGTCTGCATTCCGCGCCTAGCCCTTCGGGTACATTCGGCCGGGGTTGAGGATGCCCACGGGGTCGAAGGCTTCCTTGATTCGCGCCGACA
>JAQCGR010000331.1 GCA_027619995.1 Pseudomonadota bacterium
GTTGCAATCGCTCCTGATTCGACCGTTGATGGAGACGAAAATCCGTATTTCCGGGTGGTCGTCGAAACCGACCGTGCCTATCTCGGGGACGAACCCGGACAGTTCCCGATCACGCCCGGCATGCAGGCAACGGTGGATATCCACACCGGCGAGCGGTCGGTCCTGAATTACCTGCTGCGTCCGGTGCTGAAACTTCGCCATGAGGCGTTCCGCGAACGCTGAGTCCGGCGGCGGACAGGACTATTTGGCAACAAGGCCGCCTGGCGGCCGTCATTGGAGGGGGAAAGGGGCCATGTCGACACGGTTCAACCGGGTTATCCACACGATCGATTCTCATACCGAAGGCAATCCCACCAGGGTGATCACGGGCGGCGTTCCGGTGCCGCCAGGCAAGACTCTGCTGGACAAGCGCGACTGGCTCTGGCGCCACGACGATAGCCTGCGCCGGCTGCTGAATTTCGAACCCCGGGGCAGCGCGATGATGTGCTCGGTCCTGGTTTTGCCCCCGATTGCCGAGGACGCGGATTTTTCCGTGATCATCATGGAGCAGGACGAATATGTCCCCATGTGCGGCCATTGCATGATCGGCACCGCGACCACGGTCCTGGCCAACGGCATGGTCAAGGCGGTCGAGCCTGTGACGACCGTGATCTTCGAAACGCCGGGCGGCATCGTGCGCTGCGATGTCAGCATCGAAAACGGCGATATCGGCGCCGTCGCCCTGACCAACGTGCCGTCCTTCGTCCTGCATCAGGACAAAACCATCGATGTGCCGAAATTGGGCCGGATCGGGGTGAATGTCGCTTATGGCGGCGATTTCTATGCCTATATCGACGCCGATGCGATCGGCCTGGATATCGGCCCGGAAAACGATGCTGAGATGATCCGCCTGGCCAATCTGATCATTCCCGCTGTCAACGAGCAGCTCGAAATCCAGCATCCAGAGCGGCCAGAAATCAACCGCTGCTATCAGACCTTCTATCACTCGAAAAATACGACGACCGGCGACTACCGCCAGACGATCATCGCGCCGCCGGGGGCTCTCGACCGCTCGCCCTGCGGCACGGGAACCTCGTCGCGCATTGCCATGCTGCTGACCCGGCAGGAGATCGGCCTGGGCGAGACACGGCTCTTCGAAGGGCCGCTGGGAACCGCGTTCAAGGGGGAGGCCGTCGATGCCCAGGAGCGCGGCGGCATTCTCTACGTGACACCGAAGGTGTCCGGGCGGGCCTATGTCACCGGTTTCCACCAGTTCGTGCTGGATCCCGAGGATCCGCTGCCCCAGGGCTTCCGCTTCGGCGCACCGCCCAGGGACGTGCCGATGCCGAGTCGGTAGCAAGCAACCCCGATAGTGGAAGTGGAGGAGGGAAGGGCTATTCGCCCTTGCCCTCTTCGCTTTTGTTCTCGTTCATGATCGGCGAGCCGTCGAGATCGAAGAATTCCAATTCCGCGGCATTGCGCTCGGCGCTGACCAGATCGGTCAGAACGTCGCGTTCGATCCGCTTTTCGATCTCTTCGCGGACCTCCTCCAACGGGGCGGGCGCAGTCATACGCCGATCCTCGACCTTGATGACATGCCAGCCGAACTGCGTCTGGACAGGAGTCGTCGCGAATTCGCCCGGCTTGATCGCCGCGGCGGCTTCGGCAAAGGGTTCCACCACCCGATCAGCCGTGAAATAGCCGATATCGCCGCCCTGGGGCGCAGAGGGACCGATAGAGCGTTCCTCCGCCAAGCCGGCGAAATCGGCGCCACCCTTGAGTTCGATCACGATCGACTGGGCCTCGGCCTCGGTTTCCACGAGGATATGGCGGGCTCTGGTTTCCTCGATCGGCGGATTATTCGCGGCATAGTCCTGGTAGGCGGCCTCGACCGTTTCCTCGGTCATGCGCTTTTTCAGTTCGCGCGAGAGATGTGTCTGGAAAACAATCTGCTTGCGCAGTTCGTCGACTCGTTTCTGGACTTCGGCGTCATCCGCCGGGACCGCCTTTTCGGCGGCTTGGCGGAGGAGCACGACATCAACGGCCTGTTGAAGGGCCATCGGATAGAAGGTGTCCATATTCTCGCGGTACTGCTCGGGCAAGAGCTCAACCAGGGTCGAAAGATGGACTTCCTCCCCGTTTACGATGGCGACAACGGGGTTTTCTGCGGGGTTTTCTGCGGGGTTTTCCGCCGGTTTGTCTTCGGCGGCAACGGGTGTCGCCAAAAAACTCAAAACCAGGAGGGAAGCGGCCACCACGGAGGCGCGGCTGAAAGGGGGCATGGCCAGGATCCTTGGGATAGGAATATCAGGGGGATGGAATCAACAGCGGCTGCGCTATCCAGGGCAGCCGCAGAAAAGCGGCGGAGACCCTAACATCTCGCTTGTCGCCCTGCCAGTATCCCCTGATCCCGCATGTCCGATCCGCAGTGATCGGCGAGGCGCTCAGGCAACCTTTGCGGCGATCAGCACTTCCTCTTCGGTCGCCTCTTCTGGCGCGGCTTCGACGATTTCGATGGCTTCTTCGCCGGCGATCCGTCCGATCAGATTGTCGAGCAGCTTGGGGAGATTATCCGCGAGGGACGCGGTCATGACGCCACGGTCTTCCGACATGGGGGCATCGACCCATGTCGCGCCCGCGTTCTCGACATGGGAACGCAGGCTTTCATCCGTGCTCGCCTTGCGCCCGGAGAGGGCGCCCGCCGCAGCGAGAACGCCCGTCCCTTCACCAACGGCGGCAATAGGCTTGCCGGTCTTGGCGAAGGCTTCGACAAAGGCCAGGGCCTCGGGGTCTTCGATCAGCTTGAGCGCGTGGCGCTCGCCGCCCGGGATGAACAGGGCATCGAAGGAATCCTGCTTGGTCTCGGGCAGTTCGTCATCGACCAGGTAGTGGTTGCCCCACTGGCCGGCATGCCAGCCATGGGCGAGGCCGTTCTTGGGAGAGACAGTCCGGACCAGGGCGCCGACCATGCTGAAAGCCTTCTTCGCGGCGGCATATTCCATCTCTTCGAAGCCATCCGTGATGAGAACGGCCGCCCGCTTGTTTTCCAGAAGATTCTCGCTGCGCCGGGGCATCGAATGGTCCATGTGTCGCTCCTTTTCTTGTGGCCGACTCTGCGATTTCGCAAGTGCGAAGGCGAAAACGGGCGGCCCGAGCCTCCATCTGGAGGGGACTGCGCCCGTTCGAAAGTCGCTGCAGGGTCTCGAAAACTTCCGGATCAATATGATCTACGAAAATCAATCTGTCAAATTTAAGATACTCAAAACACTTAGTAAAATAATTCCCCAGAATTATAAAAATAGAACTTGAACAGTATTTTATATTGAATAGTAATTCTATATCACAACGATAAATACTTATTTCTCCAAATAGGTTGTGCGATATACCTATGTTTTTTTAGTATAGATACTGGACCTTGCCTTGACATCTCGACGGCAATGACTAGAGCATCATCCGATCTGCGTGAATCGAAATAGGGGATTCCGTTGGATCGGGATTTCTGATTCAA
>JAQCGR010000025.1 GCA_027619995.1 Pseudomonadota bacterium
ATTAGAGACGGAACTACAGATACGGATATGGCTACGGACCGGGCTTCATGGCATTGGCGATCGCGGCAGAATTTCATTCCAAGCGGTGGGACGCAGCTTTGACTCAATCCACCGATGATGCGCGGGGTTTCGCGCCGCGCCGCGCCGACGGGGAAGGCAGGCTCTGCGATCTGGTCGAGGCGGTTGCGGGTGGGCGTGACCGCGCCGCCTTCGCTGAACTGTTCGGCCATTTCGCGCCGCGGCTGAAAGCGTTTGTGATGCGCTCCGGCACCAACCCGGCGGTGGCCGAGGAACTGGCGCAGGAGACCATGGTCGCGGTCTGGCGCAAGGCGGCGACATTCGACCGGCGGCGTGCTCAGGCTTCCACCTGGGTCTTTACGATTATCCGCAACAAGCGCATCGACCTGATCCGTCGCGAGACCCGCGCTAGGCCGGACGCGGAGGACCTCTACGAAACGGACCACGTGAAACCCGATGGCGAAGACAGCTATCTGGCGGGGCAGCAGCAACAACTGTTGAGCGACGGCATCGCCACCCTGCCTGCCGAACAGGCCGATATGATCAGAATGGCTTTCTATATGGATATGCGTCACAGCGAGATCGCCGAGGCGACGAAGATTCCCCTCGGCACGGTGAAATCGCGGATCCGCCTGGCCTTGGGGCGGCTTCGGGATCTGGTCGAGGAGCCCGAGGTATGAGCGGCCATATTCCTCCCGAGGAAATCCTTCTCGGCTACGCAGTCGGCGCCCTGGACGCCGCGCCCGCCCTGGCCGTGGAAACCCATCTTGCGCTTCGCCCCGGCACCTGGGCGCGAATCGAGATGCTGGAGGCAGTCGGAGGCGCGATGCTGGACGGCATCGAGCCCGCGCCGCTTTCGTCCGATGCCCTCGATCGCGCCCTCGCCGGAATCGAGCGGCCGGTTGCGGCCGAGAATCCTCCTGCGCCCCCGCCCGCCGTCGATGCCGAGACCGCCGCGCTGGTGCCGGCGCCGCTGCGTTCCCTGGTCGGGCCGAGCATTCATGCCCTACCCTGGCGCCGCTGCGGCCGGGGCATCGAAGAGGCGAAGCTGGGCATGCGCGGGCAGGGCGGGAATGCGCGCCTGCTGCGTATCCAACCGGGCGTCCGCGTGCCGCGCCACACCCATCGCGGCACGGAACTGACCCTGGTGCTGGGCGGAGCCTATCGCGATGGCGGACAGCATTTCGCCGTCGGCGATATGCAATATGCCGACGCGGGTGACGATCATGCGCCCCAGGCCGATCCGGGAGAGCCGTGCCTTTGCCTGATTGTCCTCGAAGCGCCGATTCGCCTGACCGGGCCTTTCGGCCGCTTCCTGAATCCCATTGTGCGTTTCTGAGCCGGCTTTGACAGAGCGTGAACACAAGGGCGATGTCGCCTGGGTGGTCGGCGCGAGTTCCGGCATCGGCCGGGCCCTGGCGCTGCGCCTTGCCGATGACGGCTATGTCGTCGCGGTCAGCGCGCGCAGCGAGGACGCGCTTGCGGAACTGGCGGGAGAACGCAGCTTGGGCCGGATCGTGGCGGTCCCCCTGGATGTAACCAAGCCGGAAACGGTCACGGAAGCCCAGCGCTGGATAGAGGACGCAGTGGGGCCGGTGGCGCTCTGCGTGTTATGCGCGGGCACCCATAAGGAAGTCTCGGCCCAGGATTTCGATGCGGCGATTTTTCGCAATCTGATCGATGTGAACCTGATGGGCAGCGTGCATGGCCTCGCGGCGATCCTGCCGGCGATGATCGGCCGTGGAAGCGGCCATATCGCTGTGGTTTCTTCGGTCGCCGGCTATCGCGGGCTGCCGACCGCCGCAGCCTACGGCGCGACCAAAGCCTCCCTCATCAACATGTGCGAGGCGCTGGCCTTCGATTTGCACGGGACGGGGGTCCGGCTGCAACTCGTCAATCCGGGCTTCGTCGATACGCCGCTGACCCGGCGCAATAGTTTCCCGATGCCCTTCCTGATGACGGTCGAGGACGCTGCTGAGCGCATTCATCGCGGGCTTCGCAGCCGGAAATTCGAGATCGCTTTTCCGCGGCGTTTCACGCTCTGGCTGAAATTGATGCGGATCCTGCCCTACGCCCTCTATTTCCCGATCCTGCGGCGCGCCACTGGGGGCTGAACGGGGGGCGGTTGATCCGGAGCGTGGGCCGGCGTTTTCCGGGTCTTTGTTTATTGCGATATTTTTTGAAACGTCAGGGTCAGGCGGCCGATCAGGAGGCCGAACTTGCTCATCTCCGCCACGTTCAGAAGGCGGGTTTCGTCCTGCAGCAGCATCAGGTCGTCGAATTTGATAACCCATTCGCGCCCGCCGATCGGCAGGCGCAGGTCGTAACCCCAGTTCAATGCGCGGCCGAAAGCCTGCCCCTTCGCCACGCCGACGACATCGTCGGCCCGGCCCTCGTAGTCGTTCTCGCCCAGCTTCGTGATCCGCCAGGTGCGGGTGTCCCGCGCACCGTCGTTATAGGTGAACAGTTCCTCCAGGGTCAGGGTCTTGCCGTCCCATTCGCCCTCCATGACGACGTCGAAGCTGCGCCGGATCTTGCCGAACCGGTCCTGGACCATGCCCCAGGCTTCCGTCCGTCCCGCGAAATACAGTTCCGGCTTCAGAATGGGGCCGGTGCCTTCGAAATATTCGGCGTTCATGACCTCAGGTCCTCGTGAACAGAGCTTGGCGGAGATCGACGGCGCCACTGCGGAAGCCGCCCTCGCAATAGGCCAGATAGAAGCGCCAGAGACGGCGGAAGCCCTTGTCGAACCCCATCGCCTGAATCTCGGGCCAGGCCGTTTCGAAACGCTGGGTCCATTCGGCCAGGGTGGCTGCGTAATGGGCGCCGAAGCCGTCGTCCCGGACGGGCGTCAGCCCTGCGCGGCCGGCCTGTTCGGTCAGGGCCTCGCGTGTCGGCAGCATGCCGCCGGGGAAGATGCGCGCCTGGATGAAATCGGGGCTGCGCCGGTAGCGGGCGAAGCGGTCCTCGGCGATGGTGATGGCCTGCAGGGCGGCCCGCCCGCCCGGGCGCAGCGAATCGCGGACCGTGCCGAAAAAGCGCGGCCAGTAGCGTTCGCCCACCGCCTCGACCATTTCGATCGAAACGACGGCGTCGAAACGGCCCGCCAGATCGCGGTAGTCGCGCAGCACCACATTGACCTTGTCGGTGAGGCCCTCCGCGGCGATATGGGCTGCGGCATGGTCGTGCTGGGCGCGCGATATCGTGGCGGCGGTGACTCTGGCGCCGCGTTCGCCGGCCGCAAGCGCGGCGAAGCCGCCCCAGCCGCAACCGATCTCGAGGATATGCTCGCCCGGCCGGATCGCGATCAGATCCAGCATCCGGCGGTATTTGATCCGCTGCGCCTCGGCCAGATCGGCCGTGCCAAGGTAGAGCCCGGAGGAATAGCTCATCGTCGGATCGAGCCAGGCTCCGTAGAATTCATTGCCCAGGTCGTAATGCGCGGCGATGTTGCGCCGGCTGCCGCCTCGGCTGTTCACCCGCAGGCCATGGCGCAGGGAACGGAACGCTCGCAGCGCTGGGGCGGTCAGGGCATTGGGCTTGTCGCGGGCGGCGTTCTGTGCGGCGAAGGTGGCGACGGCGGCCAGATCGGGGCTGTCCCAATCGCCGTCGACATAGGCGTCGGCAAAGCCGATCGGCCCTGCAAAGGTCAGGCGCGACAGCGCGCGAAAACGGTGCATCCGGATTTCCGCCGCCGGTCCCGCCAGGCCCGAATCGTAGTGGGCTTTTCTGCCATTCGGCCAGATCACGCGCAGCGAGCCGCGGCGCACGCGTCCCCGGATTATGACGTCGATGGCCGCTTCCCTGCGCGATGGCGCGCGACAATGCGATTCCTGCGGGGCGTCGAAGGGGCCAACCGATTCGGCCGATTCAATACTCATTGGAGATCATGGCGATTCATTGGTTGTGGGACAGGGGAGCGCGGCGGTTTCGTGAATTTGATACGTTGCGGCGGCGCTTTCGGATCATCCGGCAGGCTTCGGCGTGGTCGTATCCGGGGGCGGGGCGATGGCGGCATCTCCCGCCTGGATCCGAGGCTTGCGGAAGAACGGCGCACCGCGCCGCCACAGGCCCAGCGCCTCGATATGGATTCGCCCGATGACCTTGAAGGTCATCAGCGGATGGGCCAGGAAGGCGGCCATCAGATTCCGGTCGTTGAGCGGCCGGCGTTCCGCCCTATGCACGGCCGTCATCAGCGCGCCCGCTTCGTCCTCGACCCGGATCAGCAAATCGTACCGTTCCGCCGGCGGCGTCAGGCGAAAGCGGTAGCGCGCCTCCATCGGCAAGAAGGGCGAGACGTGAAAGCGCTTGGCTGCCGCATGGCTTTGAGGGCTGTCGCCAAGCCGGGCGCCGTCGATCGAGAAGACGTAGTGATGGATACCGCCGAAGGTGTTGCGGACTTCGTAGATCACCGCCCGAAGGGCGCCGCCGCGATCGTGGCAGAAATAGACCGAGAGCGGATTGAAGACATAGCCCAGCACGCGCGGAAAGCAGAGCAGGCGGATGGGCCCGCCATCGGGTTCGACCCCGGCCGCGCGCATCTGCGCCTCGACCCAGGGGCGCAGCGCCGCGCCGTTCCTGCCGCCATGGTCGCGGTCGTGAAAGGCGATCAGGTTGAACCGGTTGTGGGAAAACAGGCGAAGCCCGGCGGCCATCGCCGGCAGCGAATCGAGATCGACCAGCAGGGAGAAAACCCGGGCGTCGAACCGGCGGCGGAGCGGGCGTATTCGCCGATGCACGATTCTCCCGAGATAGAGGGCGGAGCCGTTCACGCGCTTTCCCGCAAACCGGCTCGGGACCGAAGATGGACCGGCAGATCGACATCCCAGGGGGGCGCCACGCCCAGGGCACCGGCGACCGCAAAGCCGGACACCAGGGCATCCTCGTGGAAGCCGTAGCCGGTATAGCTGCCGCAGAACCAAGTGTTTCGCATCCCTTGAATCTTGTGCAGGCGTCTTTGGGCCTCAAGGGCGCCGAGATCGAATTGCGGGTGGCGGTAGACGAATTCGCCAAGCCGGCAATCCGGGGCGGGCTCGAGGAAAGGGTCCAGGCTGACGATCACCGGTCGGTCGGTGTCCAAGGATTGCAGTCGGTTCATCCAATAGGAGACGGAAATGTCCCGTCCCCCGTCGGGCCGGCGCCGGGTCATGGCGTTCCAACTCGCCCAGGCGGCTTTCCTGCGCGGCATCAGGGCCGGATCGCGGTGCAGCACAGCCCGGTTCCCGCGATAGCGGAAGCCGCCCAGCACGGCGGTTTCGCCCGGCGTCGGGTCGGCCAGGAGGCGCAAGGCTTGGTCGCCATGGGTGGCGAGAATCACCTGGTCATAGGCTTGTCGCTCGCCATGCCAGGTCACGAGTTCGACCCGGCCCGGGTGGCGCCGCAGGGCCGCGACCGGGCTGTCCAGACGGAGCGTTGTTTCGGGCATGGCGTCCAGCATGCGCCGGACGTACTCGCGGCTGCCGCCGCTCACGCTGCGCCATTGGGGTCGGTCGCGCAGGCGCAGCAGCCCGTGATTGTCGAAAAAACGCACCAGGCTCTCGGCCGGGAAGTCGAGCATCTCGTTGCAGCTGCCGGACCAGATCGCGGCGGCCATGGGCAACAGGTGATCCTCGCAGAAGGCCGCCCGGTAACCGCCCGTATCGAGCATGTCGCGCAGGCTCAGGCCGGCCAACCGTCCGGCGGCGAGGGCCCGCGGTGCGTCGCGGTAGAAGCGCAGGACATCGCGCAGCATGCGTTGGAAGCGCGGCCGCAGGATATTGGCGGGCTGGGCGAGCAACCCCCTTGCGCCGTGGCCGCCGGCGTATTCCAGCCGGCCGCCCGCGAGGGAGACCGAGAAGGACATGTCGGAAGGCTTGGTCGGGACGGCGAGGCGGTCGAACAGCGCGGTCAGGTTCGGGTAGTTGGTTTCATTATAGACGATGAAGCCGGTATCGACCGGAAGGCGCTGGCCGCGATCGTCGATCTCCACCGTGTTGGCGTGGCCGCCGGGCCGCGGCTCGGCTTCGTACAGATCGACATCATGGCGGCGCGACAGAAGCCAGGCGGCGCCCAGCCCCGCGATCCCCGCGCCCACCACCGCGATGCGCAATTTTCCGGGTTCCGTCATGCGCTACGTTCCTTGATCGCTTCGAAAGCCGCGAGGGCGCGTCGCCGCGCGGCGGCATGGTCCAGGACGGGTCGGGGATAGGCTTCGCCCAAGCGCAGGCCGGCCTCGTGCAGTTCCGTCTCCGTTGCCTCCCAGGGCGCGTGAATGCGGGCATTCGGCAAGCCGGCCAGTTCGGGCAACCAGTGCCGGACATAGGCGCCATCCGAGTCGAAGCGCCGGCCCTGGGTGACCGGATTGAAGATTCGGAAGAAGGGGGCGGAATCGGTGCCGCAGCCGGCGACCCATTGCCAATTATGCGGATTGTTGGCCGGGCAGGCGTCGACCAGGGTGTCCCAGAACCAGGCTTCGCCCGCCTGCCAGGGCAGCATCATGTCCTTGATCAGGAAGGATGCCGCGATCATGCGGACCCGATTGTGCATGAACCCGGTCCGCCACAATTCGCGCATCCCGGCATCGACGATGGGAAAACCGGTCCGGCCTTGCTGCCATGCCGACAGGGCCTCGTGCGACCGGCGCCAGGGGAAAGCGGTGAATCGCCTGTCCAGCGGATAGCGCGCCAGATCGGGCGCCTCGTACAGAGTGTGATGGGCGAAGTCGCGCCAGGCGATCTGGCGCAGGAAGGCTTGGGCCTCGCCTGCCGGAATATCGCCCCTGTCCGCCGCGCCGCGCACCGCATGCCAGACTTGGCGGGGCGAGATTTCGCCGAAGGCCAGATGCGGGGAGAGGCGGGATGTGCCGTCCCGGTCCGGCCTGTCCCGGCCTTCGGCATAGCCGTCGATACCCTCGTCGAGAAAGGCGGTCAGGGCCGCCTTCGCACCGTCTTCGCCCGGTTGCCAGGTTTCGCGTAGTCCGCCGGCCCAATCCGGCGTGCGGGGCAGCAGGTCCCATCCAGCCAGCGTGTCGCAGGCCGGGCCCTGGTGGAGCGTGATGAGGCGATCCGGGGCGGGTAAGGAGGTCGGCGGTGGGGACGCAGCCTGGCAGGCGCGCCAGAAGGGGGAGAAGACGCGGTAACGCCCGCCCTGGCCGGTGCGAATCGCCTCGGGTTCGAAGAGCAGCCGCCCTGAAGAAGGGCTTAGCGTGAGATCCTGGCCAGCGGCGGCTTTGACCAAACCTGCTTCGAGCGCGCGGTCCCCGGGACCATGGCCGCGCGTCCAATGGATCGCCGCCGCGCCGGTTTCCCGCGCCAGCGCCATCAGGACCGGCACCGTCAGGCCCCGCCGCAGGACGAGCGGCGCCCTTTTGGCGTGGAGCGCGTCGCCCAGCGCGGCGAGACTATGGTGAAGCCACCAACGCGCGGCTGCGCCCAGCGGCCGGACACCATCGCTTTCGTCATCCAAGACATAGACCGGCAGGATGGGTCGGTCTAACTCCGTGGCCATGCGCAGGGCGTCATTGTCCGACAGCCGCAGGTCGCGAGTGAACCAGACGATGACGGGTCGGCAATCGGTCATGTGATTCCTTAAGCGGCGGTTCCCGGAGGATGAAGCAGGCTCTGGCAGGGCGGCTCGGCGATAACGTGGGCGACCATTGCGAGCAGGGAAACGAACTGTTCCAGTTTCGCCGCAGGCGCGCCCCACCGATGTCATAATCTATAATTACGATCCTTTCTCAATTGCGGATCATTCCAACCCGTCACGACCAAGGCTGGATCGAACTCCGAACGGGTCACCGAGTTGTGATCCGACCTGATTCGGTCCGCCTCGCGGGACGGAGAGATGATCCGATTGGATCGCGCCGACGTATCACCCTAGACGGGACGAGATACGGAACGGCCGATATCGCTGGATGCGGAGGTAAGAGATCATGATGAACACGGACGTGATGGATATCTCGGCGGTGATGCGTATGCCAATGCTGAGCCGGGAGGAGGAGCGCGACCTGGTTCTGCGCTGGACCGGCGATGGCGACGAAGATGCGCTGCATGTTCTGATCAATGCCCATGGCCGCATGGTCATAAAGGTGGCGCGCCAGTACCGCGCCTATGGCCTGCCGGTCACGGATATGATCCAGGAGGGTTTCATCGGCCTGCTTCAGGCCGGCTACCGGTTCGATCCGGACCGGGCGGTCCGTTTCGCGACCTATGCCAAATGGTGGATCCGCGCGGCCATCCAAGACTACATCCTGCGCAACTGGTCCATCGTGCGGATCGGCACCACGGCCCAGCAGAAATCGCTCTTCTTCAACATGCGCCGGTTGAGCGCCCGGCTCGGCGCCGACGGCCCCTTGACCCATGACATGCGCGGCTCGATCGCGAACGACCTGAAGGTGCCCGAGAAGGCCGTGGAAAATATGGAGGGCCGGTTGAGCGGCCGCGACCAGTCGACCAACGTCGTCCTTGGCGAGGAAGGCGATATGGAATGGCAGGATCGTCTGGCCGATGACGGCCCGACGCCGGAGGAAACCGTCGGCGACCGGCATGACGGCCAGCGCCGCTCGGCTCTGCTGAAAAAGGCGATGGGCGAATTGTCGGATCGCGAACGCACGATCATCGAATTCCGTCATCTCGGTGAGGACAAGATCGTGCTCAGCGAGTTGGGCGAGCGGTTCGGCATCAGCAAGGAGCGCGTGCGCCAGCTCGAGCAGCGCGCTCTGGGCAAGCTGCGCGCGGCCGTTCTCCGCGAGGCCCGGGGCGGGATGCAGGCCGTATCGGCCTGATCGCTTCGGAAGGCACTTCCCTAAGGCCCGGCTTGCCGGGCCTTTCCAGACTCACTCAGTCCGCGCCAGGGTTGCGAAATTCGCGATCCTGGCGCGGTGCGCTTGCATGTCCGGCGCAGGGCACGGCATGATGCTGTTCATCGCGCGATGAACACGCGGGCCCAGACGAGATGAGGGAAGCGATGCTGGCTGCACAAGACCTCTTCAACCCGAGCCTCTATGCCGGTTGCCGCCGGCCTCTTGCCCAGGCCGAGACCCTGCCGCCTTGGTGCTATCACAGCGAGGATTTCTACCAAGCGGAGGTCGAGCACATCTTCATGAAGGTGTGGAACTTCCTCGGCCGGTCCGATCGGATTCCGAAACCGGGCGATTATTTCACCGTGAACTATGTCTGCGTGCCCCTGATCATCGTGCGCGGCAAGGACAAGGTGGTGCGCGCCTTCTCCAATACCTGCCGGCATCGCGGCGCGCGGGTCGTGGACGACTCAGGCAATTGCCGCGCTTTCGTCTGCCCCTATCACGGCTGGGTCTACGATCTGGACGGCGGCCTCAAGGGCGCGAATGGCATGGAGAAGGCCGAGAATTTCGACCGCTCCGAATACGGCCTCGTCGGGGTCCGGCTGGAGGAATGGGGCGGCTTCATCTTCGTCAATTTCGATGCCGATGCCGAGCCGCTGCTCGACTATCTCGGCGATGCGCCCGAACAGCTTGCTTCCTACGACTGCGAAAATCTCGTGACGACGCGGGTGACCAGTTTCGATCTCGACTGCAACTGGAAGCTCTATATCGAGAATGCGATGGAGGAGTACCACCTGCCCTTCGTCCATAAATCGACCCTGAACCTGAAGGATTTCGATCACGGCATCATCCCGGTGGAAGGCAATTGGGACGCCATCCGGGAGAAGCACGAGGGCACCCGCGCGCTGCTGGAAGAGGACAAGAAGCACGCCCTTCCGCGCATCAAGACCCTGGAAGGACCGCCGGCCGAAGGCACGCATTATGTCGTGCTCTATCCCTCGACCATGCTGGGCATGACGACGGACAGCGTCTGGTGGCTGGAACTGCACCCGATGGGGCCGAACAAGACCCGGTTGATCGTCGGCACCTGCTTCCCCAAGGAAACCGTCGAACGCCCGGATTTCGAGGAGAAGGTTAAGTACTATTACAAGCGCTGGGATAAATCGATCGTCGAGGATAATGACGTCTCGGACATCCAGCATGAAGGGGTGAGTTCCCCCTTCGCCAAGCCGGGCCGCCTCTCTCATCACGAGCCGCTTGTTCACCACATCGCCAATTGGGTGATCGACCGCGTGGTCGGCAACCGCCCGTCGACCTGACGCCCACCCGAGGTCGATCGCCAAACAGGAGATACCCATGGTTGCGAAGAAGAAGGGCGGCGCTCGCGCGTCCGCCAGCAAGAAAGCCGTTGCCGCGAAACCGGCGTCGAAGATTCATCTTCATGTCGATAACCTCAGCGCCCTCGGCGAGGTCTTTCAGGTCACGCCGAAGCGGTTGCAGGATGCCCTCAAGCGCCATCCGCAGGTTTCCAGGCATCTCAAGGTGACCAGGAGCGAGGACGGCAAGGGTCTGGCGAAGCAGCTCGAGACCGCCGATGTGCTGTTCGGCTGGGATTTCGACCATGCCGTGGTCAAGGCCGCGCCGAAGCTGAAATGGGTCGTCGCCCATGGCGCGGGGGTCACCCATCTGATGCCGCTCGACTGGCTGCCCAAGGGAGCGGTGCTGACCAATTCGGCCGGCGTGCATGGTGAGCGCGCGGCGGAATACACCATCATGGCGATCCTCATGCTGAACAATCGCCTGCCTGAAATGATGACCAACCAGCGCAAGTCGCGCTGGGAGCAGCGCTACAACACCGAGATCGCGGGCAAGAAGCTGCTGGTGATCGGCGCCGGCGCGGTCGGCGGCGACACGGCCCGGCACGCCAAGCATTTCGGCATGGAGGTCTGGGGTATCCGTCGCAGCGGCAAGCCCCATCGCCATGTCGACAAGATGTACAAGCCCAAGGATCTCCACCGTTTGGTGCCCAAGGTGGATTTCCTGCTGATGTGCGCGCCCGACACCAAGGACACGCATCACATGATCGGCGCGAAGGAATTGCGCCTGATGAAGCAGGGGGCGGGCCTGGTCAATTACAGCCGCGCCGGAACGATGGACTATGACGCCGTGCGCAAGGCCTGCGCGGCGGGCAAGATTGCCGCTATTCTCGACGTTCACGAGAAGGAGCCGTTGCCCCGTACCTCGCCGAGCTGGAAGACGCCCAATCTGCTCGTGACGCCTCACAGCTCGTCCGACGATACGGATCTCTACACGCCCAAAACGCTCGACCGGCTGATGGAGAACATGGCTCGATTCCTGGCGGGCAAGAAGCCGACGAATATCGTCGACCCGAAGCTGCAGTACTAGGCAATCACCCAACGCGGCGGCGCGAGAGCGCTGCCGCGCCGTTCAGGTCGAAATCGCGATACTCGTCGTATTGCGGGGCCATACAGATATCCAAGAGAAAGAAGCCGCCCTCTGCCTCGGTGGTTTGAGTCGGGTGCAGGGGCGTCAGTTTCCCGACAGTGCGCGCAACCCCTTCGCGCAGGCGGGGGTGATTCGATCCCCGTCGATCATGCCGGCCGGATGGACGGCGCCATCGACTGGATGGCCTCAGTTCGGGCAGGTGAAATTCAGTATAGGGGTTCGCGCTTCACGCGGTGATCCTCAGGCCGGGGTCGGTGAAGCGGGGGCAGGTGTCGAGCCCGCTCTCGGAGGGCCAGACGCGTGGGAAATAGCCGCTGTCCATCGGGTCACCGGGCTTCAGGCCATGGCCGATGAAATCCGGCCGCACCCGGCCCGGCCTTTCGGCATAGGTTGCGTCGTCGCCCAGCCAGAAGGTCGAGAGGGCGCGGCGGCGAAGGGTCGCCGAGGTATTGCCCGGCGCGCCGTGGACGACCATCGCCTGAAAGACGATGCAGTCGCCCGGCTCCATATCCCAGGCGACGATGTCGTAATCACTGCGCGCGCCCTCGATATCGGGCATCCGCTCGAAGGCGTCGTTTTCGGGATAGAGGTCGCGGGAATCCCGCGTCAGCTCCGGCTGGAACCAGCGCCCCCAGTGGTGGGAGCCGCGAATCAACTCGAGACAGGTTTCCTTCGGCACGGGATCGAGCGGTGTCCAGATGGCGCAGAACTGCCTGCCATCGACCGCGTAATAGGGCTGGTCCTGGTGCCAGCGGGTACGCTTGGGCGTGCCCTGCTCCTTGATCCAGATGGCGTCATAGAAAAAGTTCGCCTTGGCGGAACCCATCAGGGTCGCGGCGATCTCGCCCGCCGGTGAGTCGAGGACGAAATCGCGGAAGGCTTCGATCCTCTGGGCCATGCAGAAATCGGTCAGGAAAAATCCTGCCTCGCCCTCGGTGACCTGAATCGTGTGGAGAGGCCCGGGCTCGGCGATATCGGCTTCCACGCCTTCGGCTGCACGGGCAATCCAGGCCGGATCGAATGCACCGCGGAGGCAGACGACGCCATCCTTTTCATAGGCGGCGATCTGGTCTTCCGCGATCGAGACTTTGGCCACTGCGATCCTCCTCCAGGGTATTTAATCGCAAGATTAGGAAGCGGATTGTCCGTTGTCCATGCGGGAGCGGCAGGCGCGCGTTAATCCACCAGGTCCCGAGGAGACAGGCGACGACGGCGGACGGCAGGCTGTCGCGGATCGTGGCGGGAGGTTTGTCGATGCCGGGGGATGACACCCGTGCGAAAATTGCGCCGCTCTCATCGCTCTTCTATGAATGACCGGTCCCGGCCCCTTTCACCGCCGGGGCGCAGGGGGACAGGCCCGATACAAAGGAGATGGCGTCATGCCGTTGGACGCCCGATTTAACGAGGCCGTCGCCCCGCTCTTCGTCACCGGCATGGGCACCGAACATGTCGGGCCGCTGCTCTATTCCCTGGTGCGCATGACGCGGCCGAGCCGGGTCATGGAGGTCGGTCTCGGCTATACCTCGCCCTTTCTCGCCCAGGCCCTTGCCGACAACGCCGCCGAGGATGCGGAGGACCGCGCCTGTCTGGAGAAGGCGCCCGAGGACGACCTGCGCCGCTCCCTCCTGCGCGAACCCTTCTTCGAGACGCCCTATCGCCCCAGCCTGCATGCGATCGACGATTATTCCGGCGAGGGGACGAGCGCACCGCGCGTTCTGGAGACCCTGGACCGGTTGGGAATCCACGATTTCGTCAAGGTCCATAAATCTGATTTCCGGGGCTACAGCGCCCGCATCGACCGCGCCGACCTGCCGTTGGATTTCGTCTGGTTCGATGCCGGCGGGCCGCTCGAATATATCGATTTCCTGCGCGAATACTGGCCCCTGATCGACCCGGAACACGGGCTGCTGCTGCTCCATTTCACTTATTGGAACCTGACGGTGCATTTCGAGGGCCAGGACCATACCAACCTGCTTTGCGGCTCGATTGCCAACGAGATCAAGCGCCAGCAGATGCGCGCGGGGCTGGCCGCCCGCTTCGAGGTGCTGAGCCTGGTCGAGCCGCACAAGACCCGGCAGGGCAGCGTGACGATGGTGCGCAAGCTGGCCGGCACGTCGATGTGCCGCGACCGGGATTTCCAGGAAGAGATGTCCGAGATCTACGGCGCCAAGCCACCGCCCATGCCGATCCTGCGCTGACCGGCTGGGGGGGTTAGTTAGGGACCGCGTCGAAGGCGACGCAGATCCGGTGCTCGTCGCTCTCGAAGGGCACGGTGTGATGCCAGAAATAGGACGGGAAGAGCACGGTCAGCCCGCGTTCGGGCGTGACCTTGCGGCTGAGAAAATCCTCCTGGCTCTCCCCGGCCGGGCCGCCCATGCGTGACGGGCCGAAGCGCACGCAGCCCGCCGCGCCGCCGTCATCGCGCCCCACCGCATCCGGCACGTTCACGTAAAATATCCCGCTGGCGAAGCCCGAGGGATGGACATGGGGCGATTGATGCCCGCCGGAGCGCAGAACCACGGCCCAGGAGACGATGCGCCAATGCTCCGGCACCATACCTCGATAAGCGCTTTCCGGGGCGCTCAGGAAGTCGTCGATATAGGCCTGCACGGCGCCGCGTAGCACCTGTTCCAGGCCGCGCGCGGCGGGGTCGGTGCCGGTTAGCAGTTCGAGGGTCTGGCTGCCGTTGGTGGTCGATTTCGCAGGCCGGTCCCAGACCAGAGTCGGATGGCCGTAGATATAGCGTTTCAGATCCTCGGCGAAACCGGCCATATCGGCATAGCCGCCGGGCAGGATCGCCGGGCGAACGCGCACCAGGCGTTCGAAATCGAAGATCCGCGCCGCCGCATCGCGCCGGCCGGCCTCCTGCAGGGCGATCGCCATATTCGCCAGCGCGTTGACATGGCCCGGGCGCAGGGCGAGCACCCGTTCGAAGGTTCCGACGGCTTCGTCGGGCGCGCCCGATTCCTGCTGCGCCTGGGCGAGATTGACCAGAGCGGTCAGATTGTCCGGCTCGATCGCCAGGGCCTTGCGGTTGGCCGCGATGGAGTCGTCGTAGCGGCCGAGGGCATGGAGGGCCGAGGCGAGATTGGCCTGAACCAGGGCCGCGCCGGGCTCGATCTCGGCGGCTTTGGCATAGGCCTCGACCGCGGCTTCGAGACGATCGGCTTCGAAAAGGACGGCGCCCAGATTGATATGCGCGGACAGCATGTCCGGCGCGAGGGCGATGGCTTGGCGATAGGCGGTGGCCGCCTCGTCCAGGCGGCTCTGGGCCTCCAGCACCGTGCCGGCGTTGTAGTGCAGATCCGGATTTCCGGGCGCGAGGGCGAGGGCGCGCTCCATGGCGTCGCAAGCAGCTTCGGGCCGGCCGAGCTTCTGCCGCATCAGGGCCAGATTGGCATGGGCGCCGGCATCGTCCGGCGCGACCCGGGCGGCCTCCTCATAGGCTTCGGCGGCTTCTTCGGGCCGGCCCAGGGCATGAAGGGCGTTGCCGAGGACGAGCAGGACGGCGGGAATGCCCGGCGCGCGATCGAGGGATCGGCGCAGTGCGCGGACCGCCGGTTCGGCCTGCCCCGCAGCCAGCAGGGCGCTGCCCTGGTCGGCCAGGACGGCGGGGTGGCGCGCGCCGGCATCGATCGCGCGGCCGATCAGGCGCACGGCCTCCTCCGCCCGCCCAACCTGCAGATGCAACACGCCGAAACGGTGCAAGGCCGTCGCATTGCCCGGTTCGGCCTCCAGCAGCCTGGCATAGGCTTGGGCGGCTTCGGCTGCGTGGCCGGCCTTGTGATGGGCGGTTGCCAGGTCCAGCAGCCGGGCAGTGTCCGGCGTCCGATCGTTCGGCGGCATGGTATTGCTCCAAGCGGCAAGATTCGACGTCACCATATCGCCGGGTCCGGCAAAGCGGAACGCCATCATCGGGCCTCTACCGTGGCCTTTGCCGGTCAACTGGCCTAATTTCTCGGCCCATGACCATGCATCAGCCAACGATCCAGGGGGCACGACGGGAAAGGCGCGCGCCGGCCGACCGGCGCGGCGCATCGCGGGCCACCGACCTGAAGGAGGCGGCCCTCGCCCTCTTCGCCGAGCGCGGCTACGCTTCGGTGACGATCAAGGATATCGCGGGCGCCCTCGGCGTGAATTCCGCGCTGATCTACTACTATTTCAAGAACAAGGAAGACCTGTTCCACGCCGCCATCGACCATGCCGTCGATCGGGCCCTGGAAAGCCATGCCGCCCTGGCGGCGACCCATGACGAGCCCAAGGGGCTGATCCGGGGCTGGCTGCGCACCAATGCCGAACTGGCGGAGCCGATCCGCCGGCTGGTCAAGGTGATGATGGACGATGCCGGGGCGGCGGCCCATCAAGGCCGGATCGCGGCGACCGTCGCGCGGTTCTATGCGGCCGAGACGGCAATCCTGGCGGATGCGATCCGCGCCGGCATCGCCGGGGGCCGCTTTCGGCCGGTCGATGCCGAAGCCCTGGCCCGCTTCGTCTCGGTCCATCTGGATGGCATCATGGTCGCGGCGACGGTGCGCCCGGATTTCGCGGTCGAGGCGGCTATCGGGGAACTCGAAACCCTGCTCTGGCGCGAACTCGACGCCCCGACGGAAAACGCCTAGGCGCCGTAGCGTTCGCGGAAGGCCGCTGCCGCCGCTTCGAAACAGCCGGTATGGGCGCGCACCAGCCCGGCGCCAATCTGGCCGCCGTCCTTGCCGGCGATGCCGATATCCATGACCGGGGTGATGCCGGTCTCCAGCACCTTGAAGATATCGATGCCCGTCGGCGTGCCGCGATAGCCGAGGAAGGGGATGTGGAAATCCGGGCTCTCGCCCAGGGTGATCTCGTACATCTCCAGGTTCTGCGCCACCATCGCCTCGGCCGAGCCGCCCTGATAGGCCTGGAGCGGAAAGGCGCAGGCCTGCGCGAAGCCGCCCAGGCCGACGGTCTCGGCGATCGTGCTTTCGCCGCCCATCCAGGAAATCTCGTCCTCGGAATGGCCGTCGAACAGCTTGGCATGGACGGTCGGATGCGGCCCCTCGAACCAGGTGTCGCCCAATCCGCTGACCCGGATATAGAAGCCCTTGCAGTTGAAGCCCATCGCGGTGACCAGGCTGGATCCTTCGACATCGCGCGCGGCGTCGGCGATCGCCTTGGCCGAGGCCATCGACAGGCGCAGGAAGAAATAATGGTCCTCGGTCAGGGCCTCGACCGCGCGGCGGACGCCCTCGGGGTCGGTTTCGGCGATGGTCAGCAGATGGGGGAACAGTTCGCGCGTGAACAGCAGTGACGCCGCCGTGTTGCGGCTGTGCAGCTCGTCGCCCATATGCAGCGCGCGTTTCATGATCGGCTTGAGGGGGATGCCGCCGGCGGCGCGCACGGCATCGCGGATCGGCGGCGCGACGATCGCGTGGACATAGTCCAGGCGCTCCTTCACCCCATCGTCATAGACGCCGTAGTTTAGGCGCCGAGGGTTGGTACCTTCGTAGAAATTGCAGTAGCCGACATTGCCGTCGGTTCGGTTGCGCACCGCGAAGACAGGCATCGAGGCGGTGTAGATTCCGGCCAGGGAGCCGACCGCGCCATGATCGTGGCAGCCACCGACGACGATCTCGCCGGAATCGATCTTCGCCAGGGCGTCGTCGCGGTCGCTCGCCAAGCCCTCGAACAGGGCGCCGCCGATCACGGCGTCGCGCTGGCCGCCGGTGTAGTCCGCCCAGGGCATGCGCGGGCCCGAGGTCAGGACCATGTTGGGCGCCATGCCGGGCATGGCCTCGCCCGCCGGCAGGATGTCTTCGAGCACCGGATCGGCCTCGGTCAGGCGGCGAAAGGCCTCTTTGTTCGCGACGTCTCGGGTCTCGGTCATCTCTGCAATCTCCCCTCACGCCCTCTGTGGGCGAAACTTGCTTCTGGCGCTAGCCTGTTTGTTAATTGTACGATTAAATATGCCGTCGGACGATACCTGTCCGCGTTGTTTTCCAGGGGAGCATTCATGGCTAGTATCGACGAGATAAAGCGCGGGCTGATTGAAAAGGGCGTCCGCCATTGCCTGGCGTCCTATACGGACATGCATGGCGTATCCAAGGCCAAGGCCGTGCCGATCGATCATTTCGAACGCATGATCCGGGGCTCGGAGCTGTTCACCGGGGCGGCCCTGGACGGGTTGGGCCAGGGTCCCCATGACGACGAGCTTTCGCTCCATCCGGATCCGAACGCGGTCGTGCAACTGCCCTGGCGGCCGAATGTCGCCTGGGCGCCCGGACGTCTGATGTATCACAACAAGCCCTGGCCGATGTGCTCGCGCAACGTGTTGCAACGCCAGATCGACCGCGCTGCCAAGCTGGGCCTGCGTTTCAATCTCGGCATCGAATGCGAGATTTTCCTGGTCACCCGCGAGGGCGACAAGGTCAAGCCGACCAACCCGCTCGACGTTCTGCCCAAGGCGGCCTACGATGCGATCGGCCTGCTTGAGAACATGGACTGGCTGGACGAGGTTGTCGGCCATATGAACCATCTCGGCTGGGAAGTGCATTCCTTCGATCACGAGGATGCCAACAGCCAGTACGAATTCGACTTCGCCTATTCCGACGTCATGACCATGGCGGACCGTTACACCCTGTTCCGCATGATGATGAAGGAATCGGCCCGCGCCTACGGCTGGGAGGCGACCTTCATGCCCAAGCCCTATGCCGACCGCACCGGCAGCGGCGCCCATTTCAACATGTCCTTCGAGTCCCTGGAGACGGGCGAGAATGTGATGGGCGACGAGAGCGATCCGCGCGGCTGCGGCCTCTCGAAACTGGGTTACCATTTCCTTGGCGGCGTGCTGAAACACGCTCCGGCGGTGGTCGCGGTGACCTGCCCGATCGTCAATTCATACAAGCGCCTGATCAAGACCGGCTCGATGACCGGTTTCACCTGGGCGCCGATCTTCATCTCCTATGGCGGCAACAACCGCACCCATATGCTGCGCATTCCGATGACCCGTCCGGAGATCGAGGGCGATGCGAGCGAGCATCAGGGCGTCTATCTGTCGAGCCGTCGCGTCGAATGCCGGGCCGTCGATCCGGCCATGAACGTCTATCTCGCGGCGGCCATGATGCTGGCGGCCGGGCTCGACGGCATCGAGAACGAGATCGATCCGGGCGATCCGCGCAGCGAGAACATGTATCTCCTGAGCCAGGAGGAGTTGGACGAGAGGGATGTGAAGGTCCTGCCGCGCACCCTGCTCGAGGCGACAGAAGCGTTCGATGCCGACGATCTCGGCCGCGAAGTGATGGGCGAGGATCTGGCCCGGTCCTGGGTCCAACTAAAACAGCGCGAATGGTGGGATTTCCACAACACGGTTTCGACCTGGGAACTCGATCATTACCTGACCAAGTTCTAGTCCTTGGGCAGAGCGTCCTGGTGCTGGGGCAGGCCGTCGGTCAGCTCCAGCCAGGGCAGCTTGGACGCGACGAAGATATGCGATTCCGTTCCCGGTGGATGGCCGGGATGGCCGTCCAGGGTGCCGGGCGTGTACCAGACCTTGTCGGGCTTGGTGTCGACATCGATCAGAATCTGGCAGCCGCAGGCGCGGCAACGGCGACGGTGGACGGTGGCGGAGGAATCGAAACCCTCCATCGCCTCGGCCCCGGCGAGGATCGTCAGATGTTTACGGGCGACCACGGCGTAGGTCGCAAAGAGGGTGCCGTGCAGGCGCCGGCACATGGCGCAATGGCAGTGGTACAGGACCTCGGCCGGGGCATCGACCCGGTAGCGCACCGTGCCGCATTGGCAGCGGCCCTCGACAGGCTTGAAGGCGGGCATGGCGGGGGCTCCTTCGTTTCGGCTATGGCCCAAGGCTAAGCCCTGACGATACGGCCCGACCAGCCCTAACCGCCGGCCGACAGCACTCCGACCCCGAGAAAGACGAAGGCGACCCCGATCCATTGGACCGGGCCCATGTTCTCGCGCAGGAAGATGCGCGCGAGGATGGTGGTGATCGCACCAAAGGCTGAGGCTGCGACGGCTGCGATTTCCGAGTCTTCGCCACGGCTGCCCGCGAAAAGGGCGAGATAGCCGGTCGCATCGAGCAGGCTCTGCACACCGATCAGCGGCCACCAGCGCAGCGGCAGGCTGGGCGCGCGGCGTTGGGCGGCGAAAACCAGCAGGACGGTGGCGATGCCGACCCAGCGGCCGAGCCACAGGGTCTGCAATTCGCCGTAGATCGGCACGGCGGCCTGGCCGGCGACGACCAGCACGGCATAGACGACGGATGCGGCGCCTGCGATGCCGATGGTCTTGCGCAGATGCTCCCGCGTGTAGCCGCCGGAGGCCGCGAAACCGCCGGCGCTGCGGGCCACCAGGACGGCGCCCAGGACTGTCACGCCCATCGCGGCCCATTGCAGGGCGTCGGGACGGCTTCCCATCGCGACCCAGAACAGGACGACGAGGGCCGGATGGCTGGCGACGATCGGCGCGACGATGCTGACTGGCCCGCGCGCCAGGGCCTGATAGAGCAGCAGGGTCATGACCGCCGTGGCGCCGCCGTTGAGGATCACGAGCCAAAGGCCGGACAGGTCCCAGACGAGGACCGGATCCGTCAGCCATATCCAACCGGTCAGAATCACCGCGCCGATAGACATCACGGCGAACAGGACATTTGCTGCGCCCACGCCGCGGGTGGTGAAGCGCGCCATGAAATCGGCGCAGCCCAGGTTGACGGCGCAGACCGCGCCCCAGAGGCCGGGATTCATTCTTCGTCCTTCGCGATCAGCCGCCGACCAGCGCGCCGTGCAGCATCTTGATGCTGGTCAAGGCGAGAAAGACGGCGAAGACGCGCTTGAGCACGCGCGGCTCCAGCCGATGCGCCAGGCTGGCGCCCAGAGGGGCGGCGAGAACGCTCAAGGGCGCGATGAAGGCGAGACCGAGCAGATTGACGAAACCGACTCTGGCGCGGGGCAGGGCGGGCTCGTTCCAGCCGGCGATGACGAAGCCGATGCTGGCGGGCAAAGCAATGACGAAGCCGAAGGCTGCGGCGGTGCCGATCGCCCGGTGCACGGTGACCCCGAAGGCGGAGAGGAAGGGCACGCTCAAGGTACCGCCGCCGATGCCCATCATCGCGGAGAAGCCGCCGATCACGACGCCCGCGCCAATCCGTCCGACTCCGTCGGGCGGGGCATTGCCCAGGCGCAGGTTGGCGGGTGCGAAGGCCATATGCAGGGAAACGGCCAGGGCCACTACTCCGAACACCGCGCCCAGCACGGGTCCGCCAACCGACCCGGCGAGAAATGTCCCGCCCAAGGCCCCCAGGAACAGCCAGGGCGCCCAACGGCGCAGCAGGTCCGGATCGAGCGAGCCGCGCCTGCGATGGGCGCGCGCGGAAACCGCCGAGGTGGCGACGATCGAGGTCAGGGAGGTGCCGATCGCGACATGCATGCGGACGGCAGGATCGATGTCGATCGCACCGAACAGGAGGTAGAGGACGGGGACGATGACAATGCCGCCGCCGACCCCAAGCAGCCCGGCCAGGGTGCCGGCGGCGAAGCCGGTTGCCAGAAGCACGGCGACGAGGGGCAGCCAAACCATCAGTTCGGTCATGGCGGCCCTCCCGCGATCATGAGGCGTGCGCCCCTTGCCCGGGGCGCGCGCCGCAACGCGG
>JAQCGR010000332.1 GCA_027619995.1 Pseudomonadota bacterium
CCCCCCGCAAGGGGGGGAGGGAGCGGCGAAGCCGGTCGAGTGGAGGGGTGTGACGAAAACTGGCCTTCGGAGAACTCAATCCGAACCTTGGTACGCCGTGGCTGAACGGGGGGCGGAGGCGGAGCCCGCAGGTGGAGCCGTGCGCGGGGTCGCGCTGCTGCTCTGCGCCGGGACGGTTATGAGCATGAACGGCCTGCTGTTCCGGGGCGTCGAATCGGCTTCGGATTGGCAGGTGATTTTCTGGCGCAGCCTGTGGATGGCCGGGGTCTTCGCCGTCGCGCTGACGGTCCGGGAGCGCGGACGGCTGGACCGGGCGTTCCGGCGCGCCGGGCCGGTCATCCTCGTTGCCGGCGTTATCCTGGGCATCGGGAATATCTCCTTCTCTCTCGCGATCCTGAACACGACGGTCGCGAACGCGCTGCTCATCCTCAGCGCCTCGCCGTTCCTGTCAGCGATTTTCGCCTGGCTGTTGATGCGCGAGGCGATCGGTCGGACGACGGCCGTCGCCATGGCCCTCGCCTTGGCCGGGGTCGCCATCATGGTCTTCGAGGGCCTGGGCGCCGGGCGCTTTTTCGGCAATGTCATGGCGGTCGTTACCTTGGTGACCCATGCCGGCTTTATCGTCACGCTGCGCTACGCGCGCAATGTCGACATGGTGCCGTCGGTCTGCATCGCGGGCTGCGTTGCGGCCCTGGGGGGATTGGCCGGTCTGGCGCCAGGCTTCGGCCTCGTGCTGGAAGCCAACGACTTCCTGATGTGCGCGCTGATGGGGATCGGCACGATGGGACTCGGCTTCGCGCTGTTCACCATGGGTGCGCGTTATCTACCGGCGGCTCAGACATCCCTGTTGGTGATGTCGGAGGTTATCCTGGCGCCGATTTGGGTCTGGATATTCTGGGACGAAACGCCGTCGAACTTGGCCCTGATCGGCGGCGTTCTGGTGTTGGGCGCTGTCTTCGGTCAAGCCGCGCTGACGATGCGCAGAGGGGTGGGCCGGAGGAGGGCGGGGTAAACCCTAACCCTCGGCCTTGACCAGGACGTAGGTTCCGGGCGCTGGCTCCAACGCTTTCAACTTTCCGTCGCCGGGCTTGCGCGCCGGAACTTTTCCGCCGCCATGGCGCGCGATCCATTTTTGCCAGACGGGCCACCAGGAGCCGGACTCCTGCTTGGCGCCTTCCAGCCAGGAGTCGGGCGAGGCCGGCAGCTTGGCATTGGTGTAGTAGGAATATTTCTTGGCGTCCGGATGGTTCACCACGCCGGCGATATGGCCGGACCCGGCAAGCACGAATTTGCGCGGCCCGGTGAAGAGCTGAGTCGTGGTGTAGGTCGTCTTCCAGGGCGCGATATGGTCTTCCTGGGTCGAAAGGAAGAAGGACGGGGTCTTGACCTTGGTGACGTCGATCGGCACCCCGTCGAGGGTGATACCGCCCGGCTTCGACAGCAGATTCTCCTGGTACATCTTGCGCAGATAGAAACTGTGCATGGCGCGCGGCATGCGCGTGGAATCCGAGTTCCAGTAGAGCAGATCGAAGGGGAAGGGGTCCTTTCCCATCAGATAGTTGTTGATGACGAAGGACCAAATCAGGTCATTGGCGCGCAGCATGTTGAAGGTGGTCGCCATATGGGCGCCCTCAAGATAGCCCTTCTTGTCCATCTCGTTTTCGATGTACTCAAGCTGCTCTTCGTCGATAAAGATGCCGAGATCGCCGGGCTCGGTAAAGTCGACGAGGCTGACGAAGAAGGTCGCGCTCTTGATCCGGTCGTCGCCCTTCTCGGTCATATAGGCGAGTGTCGAGGCGAGCAGCGTGCCGCCCAGGCAATAACCGATGACATTGGCCTCGCGCACGCCCGTCGCCTTCTCCATGGCGTCGAGGGCGGCCAGCGGCGCTTCGAGCATGTAGTCCTCGAAGCTTTTCTTCGCCAGGGCGCTGTCCGGATTGACCCAGGAGACCACGAAGACCGTGTGGCCCTGTTCGACCGCCCATTTTATGAAGGAGTTCTTGGGGCGCAGGTCGAGGATGTAAAACTTGTTGATCCAGGGCGGCATGATCAGCAAGGGCCGTTTGAAAACCTGTTCGGTCGCCGGATCGTACTGGATCAGTTCCATCAGGTCGTTGCGGAAGATGACCCGGCCGGGGGTGACGGCGATATTCTCGCCGACCTTGAAGGCATCTTTGTCGGTCATGGTAATGCGCAACTGGCCTTTGCCCCGCTCCAGATCACGGAGCAGGTTCTCGAGGCCCTTCACCAGGTTCTCGCCCTTGGATTCGAGGGTCGCGCGCAGGACTTCCGGGTTGGTGACGGCGAAATTTGTGGGCGACAGGGCATCGACGAACTGCTTGGTGTAGAACTCGACCTTCTTCGCGGTCTTTTCGTCGAGCCCATCGACTTCGCGCACGGTTTCCGTGATCCAGGTCGAGGTCAGCAGATAAGACTGCTTGATGTAGTCGAAGACGGGGTTCTCCCGCCAGGTTTCGTCCTTGAACCGGCGGTCGTCGCCCTCCGGGCTGACCATCGGCTCGGCATCGACCCCCATCATGCGCGAAGCGGTGTTTTGCCAGAGCGACATGTAGTTCTGCCACAGGTTGACCTGAGCTTCGAACAGCTTGGTGGGATCGGCCATCATCTTGGCCGTCAGGTCCATGAAGGCCGTGCCGATATTCAGCGGGTCGACGGGGCCGCCCTCGCGCTCGTCCTCGGGGCGCGATAGGAAATCCATCACCACGCGCTGGCTGCGCTCGGCGATATCGGCCATCGCGCGGGCAAGCGCGGCGGCGTCCTGATTCTGCGATCCTGGGCCCGATGCGTCGGCCATATCGAATTTCCTTATCATTCCCGCGACAGGGCCCCGACATGCTACCCTGTTGGGCGGTTCGGCCTATGTCCAAATGACCGGCCGAAACAAACGAATGTTGCGCCAAGGGGTTGGGGACGGATATTGATACGCCCTGCCGTGTCGAGGGGCGGTAGGGTCAACTATTCCACGCAGGCCATACATACATGAGCGGGCACGGGAATTCAAAAGTTTTGTTGCACTGCACAATAAACAATCAGCGATCGTTGTCCCGCGCATTGGCCTTGGGCTTCGCGGCGGCGCTTGTGTTCGGCTTCACGGCCTGTTCGTCAGTGCCGGACGAAGCGAATCCCGCTGAAATATTCGGCGAGGGCAAGCCCAAAGACACGGCGGCCGTGGGTGGCAGCGACGAGGCCATACCAGGCGCCGAATCCGATTTTCCCAATCTGGCAAGCGTGCCGCCCAAGCCCGAGGCCATGACCACCCTGGAGGAACGCCAGGATATCGCCGAAGGGCTGGTGGCGGACCGGGCCAGGGCGAAATACAGCGATCCTGTGTCCCGACTGGCCCCCGTGACGGTGGCGTCGCCGGCCCCTGCCGCGCCTGCGCCGGCCCAGGTGGCTGCGCCTGCGACTGCTCCGATT
>JAQCGR010000333.1 GCA_027619995.1 Pseudomonadota bacterium
CCACAGGTTCTGGATGTGCGACAGCGCCTTCAGCATTTCCGCGCGCTGTTCGGGCTCGTAGCCGCCGCGGCGTCCCTGGCCGCCGCGCTTGGGCTTCAGTCCGCGCATGGCAAGGATCTCGTCGACGTCGGCGACAGCGGCATCATCCGCTGCCCGAGCCTGGCTCAGATAGATGGCGCAAAGTGCATCGAGGCCGTCGGCGTCGAGATCGGAGAGCTCGCTCTGCTGACGCCACATCGTCGTGACCCAGGCTTGCAGCCGGTTTCCCGGCAGCAGCGGCTCGCTGTCCATGACCGCAGGGCGAAGCTGCGCATAGCCGCTGGCGCCGTTGCGCTTGAGTGGGGCCGTGGGCCACGGCGTGCCTTCGACCTTTTGGAAGGTGTTCTTGTAGAGGGCCTCTCTGATGTCGTGGAAATGGCCCGAGGCGAGGACGATCAGCGTCCCCGGAGGAATCTGCGGGAGAGCATTCTTTCCGGCTGCCGCCTCGGGGGAACGCAGCAGCTCCTCGAGATAGCCGGCGGGGCGGTGAGGAGGCATCAGGAGCTCGACGAGCGCTCCCGCGGTGTCGTCGGCGTGCGTGGCCACCAGATAGGCGAGGCGGCGGGCAAGAACGCTCTCGCTTTCGGCCCGATCCTCGGCCGCCCAGACGGAAACCGAAACGGCGATCCAGCGGGCGACCTTGTCGAGGGCTGCCGGCTCGTTGAGGAAATTCTCGGCGAGGCGTCGGGCGATCGTGAGGCAGGCTTCGGGCGAGATCGCGCGAGAGCGGGACGACGGCCGGATCGCCGCTGCCAGCCTGCGGGCGATGACGGCTTCCGTGAGTTGTGTGACGGCGTCTCGATCGGTGACCAGACTGGCCCGGATCTCGGCGACCCGCTGTTCCTGGGTTCGGTCGTCTTCTCCGGTTCCTCGCACCGCATTCAGGACGTGTCCGAGGCGATTCTCGATCGGCGAGCCGAGCCAGCTCGCCGGAACGACGAAGGCCTTCTCCCTGCCCGGGGGCAAGGGAACCGCGAGCTCGGCCAATCCGGTCAGGGGCAGGGGGAGCTGGTCCGTACGCTTGGGCCGTTGAGCCATGAGTTCTCCAAGGGACCGGAAGCTAGCGCAGAGCCTCCAGGGCTTCCAGGCAGAATGGTCGGGAGGCTTTGGGTCGACGGTTTTTCTGTTTTGGTCCTGCTGCGGTTGTCCCCGGATTGGCGCTGGCTGCTCGGCCGCGACGACAGTCCGTGGTATCCGACGGCACGACTGTTCCGCCAGGAGAAGCCCGGCGACTGGGCCGGCGTGGTCGCCAGGGCGGGGGATGCATTGCGTCGGTGGTCGGGGTCGTAGACGCGTTTCTGTGTGCGCTGTATCTGTGATGTGTATCCCCGACGTTGTGATTTTTTGTGTGATCGAGGGGGTTTCGGGCGTTGTCTTTTCCGGTTGTTGTGGTTGGTTTTAATATATTGATTTTGCTATATTTTTCATATCCTGTGGGTTTTGGGAGTGTGGTTGGGTTTTTTGCGCTGCATCTGTGATGGGTGAATAGTTTCGGTCACCGGCGGTGGGGTTTGGCCGGGTGCAGGGTGTTGACGGGGTTGGGATCTGGGGCTTGTCCGAGGCGATCCACGCTGCATCGGCGATGGCCTGGGTTGTCCACGCTGATCGGGTGATGGGGGCACGCTGCATCTCTGATGGGGCGGCGCTGCATCGGTGATGGGGGAGGGGGTTGTCCACGCTGCATCGCTGAGGAGGTCCTATAGTTAAGACCTCTAGGCCCTGTATCGGGGCGGACGGGGATTAGAGAGTCAGCGTGGATTGCCGAGTGGATCGCCGAGACCGGGTGGATTGGCGAGACCGGCCTCGGCCGGGAGGCGGCCGAGGGGCGGCAGCCGAGGGCCCGGTTCGGGCTAGCGGGCCAGCGGGCGATCACAGTTTCAGCGTGGACAAGCAAGTTTAGCGGGGACAGGCCGGCGAACCCGGCTTTCCGCTGTTGGAGGGACGGGGCAGCGCCCGATAGTGTCGGGCGTGGCATCCACCGGGTCAGGACGTTCGGGCGTGGCCGACATACACGAGCAGCTGCTGCTGAGGGGCTTCGAGCGGATGGCCGAGGAGGCGAGAGCCCGCAATGCCTCGCGCCAGGAGCTCCGGCGCCTGGCGGCGGCGCGCGCGGTGATGTCGGCCTACGAGGACGACATCTCCTACCTCCATGCCGGGTTCTGCCTGGCGGGGCTGCCGCACATGCGCCCGGAGAGCGACGAGACCCGCTGGGTCCGCTCCAACGGCAAGTTCCATCTCATCATCACCCCGGGCGCGGTGGTCAACGACGGCAAGGTGCGGGTGGTCGGCGTGCCCTACGGCGCCAAGGCGCGCCTGATCCTGGTCTACCTGATGAGCGAGGGGGTCAAGGCGAGGACGGTGTCCCTCGGCAAGTCGATGACGGCGTGGATCCGCTCGCTCGGCATGCCGGTGACCGGCGGCCCCCGGGGTTCGATCCGCCACATCCGCGAGCAGGCGCTCAGGATCTCGCGCTGCCAGTTCACCTTCCAGTGGGACGACCTCGAGACCCGGGAGTCGCTGATCCAGGACCAGCACCTGGTCGAGGGCGGCCTGCATCTGTGGGCGGCGGAGGAGGGCGGGATCTTCCCCAAGGCGATCACGCTGACCCAGCAGTTCTACGAGCATCTGCGCAACCATGCGGTGCCGCTCGATCCGCGTGCGATCGCCTATCTCAAGGGCTCGCCGCTCTGTCTTGACGTCTATGTCTGGCTGGCGCACCGGCTGCCGAGGCTGGAGCGGCCGCTGGAGATCCCGTGGGCGGTGCTGATGCACCAGTTCGGGGCGGCCTATCGCTCGACCGCGGCCTTCGCCTACCGGATGAAGGCGATCCTGCCCGATGTGCTCGCGGTCTATGACGGTGCCAGGGTCTCGGCCTCGGGGCGGGGGCTGACCATCGCTCCGTCGCCGCCGGCGGTGCCGTCGAGCCGGGTGTTTCTTGGTCCCCGGGCGGCGTCGTCGCGGCTGCGCGCGATCGCCGGGCAGCGCCGGGCCTGACCCACGCTGCGGGCGGACCGGAGCTGTCGGATCGTGCGATGGAGACGGCGGAGGCCTGCTGGCGAGAGGGCGAGCACGCGCGGGCGGCCGGAGAGGCCGAAGCGGCGGCCGGAGCCTCCCGGCTGGTGCTGGCGCTGGTGCCGGACTTCATGGCGGGGCATGCCAATCTCGGGCTGGTGAGGGGTCACGAGGTGGCGGCGCTGGCGCCGATCGGGCGCGCCATCGTGCTCGCTCCCGGCCATCCGCTGCTGGTCTTCAATCTCGGCAATGTCCTGGCAGCGCTCGGGCGGCCCGGGGCAGCCGGCGCCTTTCGCCGGGCGCTCGGCCTCGACCCGGCGATGAGCGGGGCGTGGCTCAATCTCGGCGTCGCCCGTCATGGCGAGGGGCGGCTGGCAGAGGCGGC
>JAQCGR010000026.1 GCA_027619995.1 Pseudomonadota bacterium
CTGTCGCGCTTCAGCGACGGAACCAAGATCGTCGCGCGCAATGTGATCTAGGCGAGCGTCACCCTGCCAGTTTGCGCAGGGCCTCCTGGGCGTCGGGTTTGAAGCCGAGGACATATTTGCCGCCGCCGAGATCGAAGACCGGCCGCTTGACCAGGGTCGGATGGGCGAGCACCAGAGCAGCGGCCTTGGCCGCGTCCGGATCGGCTTTCTCGGCCTCGTCGAGGCCGCGCCAGGTCGTGCTGCGAGTGTTGAGCAGAGCCTGCCAGCCGAGCCCGCCAATCCATGCAACGATCTGCGACGACTCGAGCCCGTCTTCCCGCAGATCGTGAAAGCGATGGGCGATGCCCTCGCCCTCCAGCCAGGCAAGTGCCTTGCGGCAAGTATCGCAGTTCTTGATGCCATAGACCGTGATCATGCGAGAATCGTCTCCGTTTCATTCTCCAGTTGGCTTCTGGCGCTTTGCCGTTGCCGGTAGCACTATCATGGCGGCGGTCCGGGCGAAGGGCAAAAGGCGCGCTTGCCCGGCGCTGCTGCGCAAAGAGCGGTGGGGAAGCGACGCATGGGCGAGATTGTCCACACCAGACGCGACGGCCGCGTCCTCGAAATCACCTTCGACCGGCCGCCGGTCAATGCGATCAACGGCGCGGCCAGCCTCGCCCTTCATGCCGCCTTCCGCGAGTTGCAGGACGACCCGGGGCTTTCCGTCGGCCTGCTGACCGGGACGGGCGAGCGCGTCTTCTCGGCCGGTTGGGACCTGAAGGCGGCGGCCGAGGCCGAGGCGGACGGGAAGGCCGTCGAGAACAGCCACGGGCCCGGCGGCTTCGCCGGCAATACCGAATACTGGGATCTCAACAAGCCCCTGGTCGCGGCGGTAAACGGCGCGGCGGTGGGCGGCGGTTTCGAATTGGCCCTGGCCTGCGACGTCATCGTCGCCGCCGACCATGCCTGGTTCGAACTGCCGGAAATGCAGCGCGGCCTGTTGGCCGATGCCGGCGCGGTCCAGCGGCTGCCCCGGCGCATCCCCTATAATGTCGCGGTCGAGCTTCTGTTGACCGGGCGGCGGATGGAGGTCGAGGAAGCCGTGCGCTGGGGCCTCGTCCACAAGGCCGTGCCGGCGGACCGACTGATGGATGAAGGACGGGCCCTCGCCCAACGCATCGCGGAAGGCGCACCCCTCGCCCTGCAGGCCTTGAAGGACATGCTCAACAAGATCGAGAGCATGCCCCTGAACGAGGCCATGGCCCTCGCCCATCGCGGCCAGAGCGGCCTGGAAAGCTACGAAAGAATGACGAAATCTGAGGACCGGATCGAAGGCCCGCGCGCCTTTGCCGAAAAACGCAAACCCGTCTGGAAAGGGCGATGAAAGGGAGACAGCCATGAACGGTTCCGCCTTGCAGGAAGTGCCGGCCCGGAAGGGCCGCGCCGCCGAATTGCGCCGTGGCCAGCACATCAAGATGGTCAACACCCACGGCAGCCAGGTGATCGACATGTGGGCCTTCAACGCCGAAGACATGATCGAACTCATGTCCATGCGCCACACCAAAAGCTGTCTGAAGAAGATGATTCCGGCCGAGGGCGAGGCCTTCTACACCAACCGGCGCCATCCCATCCTGACCTGGGTCGAGGACCGCTCCCCCGGGGTTCACGACGTGGTGCTGCCGGCTTGCGACAAATGGCGCTACATCTGGGACAAACATGAAGGCTTCCACGATTCCTGCGGCAACAACCTGGAAGAAGCCCTGCGCGCGATCGGCCGCGAGCCGCCGCCGGAAACGCCTCAGCCGCTGAACCTGTGGATGAACTGCCCGATCCACCGCGATGGGCGCATCGACTATATCGCGCCGGCCACCAAGCCCGGCGACCATGCGGTGTTCCGTGCCGAGATGGACTGCATTGTCGTCATGTCGGCCTGCCCCTACGATCTGGGCATGCCGATCAACGGCGAGGACGGCGTGCCCAAATCCGTTCACTATCAGGTCTGGTGACGGCGGCGATGCCGGGGATCGGTTCTTGAACGAGATTGTGTCGATGCGCGCGCCCGTGCGTCGCCATCTTTGATGGCCGGCTCCTCCGACGACAACGACCCACACCGATTCTCCTTTTGGAACGCGGAGAACCGCGATCGCGGTGTGCTGACCCCGTTCCGTCACAGGGAGCATCATGCTAGCCCTGCGCCGCATCCCGGGCGCCGGGCCCAACACATCGCGCAGATCGTCTTCGATCTGGTTATCGTGACCGCCTGGCTCGTGCTGATCGTCCTGACCCTGTTCTTTCCGTCGGACGTGCCCGATCCGCGATTCGGCCCCTATAGCTAGCCGTTGCCGTCTCGCCCGAAGGCGGCGGCGGCGCTATAGTTCGCGCGAAGCGTTTCGCGCATAGGGAGGAGGCCCGTCATGGCAAAGACCGATCTGCCGATCATCGAGCAGCGCCGCATCGAGGCGAATATCATCAAGCCGATCTACGAGGAGATGAAGGCCGAACTCGGCGAGGATGTCGCCAAGCGGGTGATCGGCAATGCCGTGGTCAAGGCCGCGATCGCGGCGGGCGAGGCCTATGCCGCCGAACGGGAGGACGGCAAGACCGACCTCAAGGCCTTCTTCTCCCTGCTGCCCCAATGGACCCATGGCGGGGCGCTGGAAATCGAGATGGTCGAGGAATCGGACGACGCGCTGGCCTATGACGTGGTTCGTTGCCGCTATGCCGAGATGTATCGTGAGATGGGCCTTGCCGAAATCGGCCATCTTCTGTCCTGCGGACGCGACGGCACCTTCTGCAAGGGCTTCAATCCGAAGATCGAGTTCCAGCGCACCCAGACCATCATGCAGGGCGCCAGCCATTGCGACTTCCGCTACACCATGCCGGAAGAGAGTGTGGACTAGGCCGAACCGGGAGGAAGCTCATGGCTGGGGCAAACGAGAAGACCGCGACGGAAAGGCCGTTCGACGAGGCCGAACTGGCGAACCGCCTGGCCGCGGCGCGGGCCGCGATGGACGGGCCCGGGATCGACCTGTTCCTCGTCACCGATCCCAACGACATCTATTATCTGAGCGGCGCGCGCGAACTGGCGGGGCGCATGCAGATGGCCCTTCTGGTGCCAGGCCACGGCGAGATCGCCTTTTCCGGCCGGGCGGTCGATGCCGTGGCCTATACCGCGCATACCGGCAGCGAACATTGCTTCTCCTACCGCGACCATGAGGCGCCCGAAGGCGCAATCGCCCGGGGCGTGACCGAAATGGCGGGTGCCTCGGCGCGGGTCGGCTATAACGCCGCCAATCTCTCCAGCGCGATGTTGGAGAAATTCAAGGCCGTGCTGCCGAACGCGGATTTCGTGGATGCGACGCGCCTGATCTGGGACTTGATGGCGATCAAATCCGACGCCGAGTTGGCCCATATGCGCGCGGCCGGACGGATCAACACGATCGCCCTCGACCGCGCCCTGGCCGCCATCGCGCCGGGGGTCAGCGACAACCATGTGGCCGCCGAACTGATCGCCGGGATGCTGGAAAACGGCAGCCACCCGACGACCCCCTTCATGCTGGCCAGCGGGCCGCGCACCGCCGTCGTCCACGCGACCTATAACGACCGCAAGCTGGAGCGCGACGATATCGTGCATTTCGAGTTCAGCGCAGCGCGCTTCTGGTACACCGCGCCGCTGATGCGGACGGCCACCCTGGGCAAGCCCCATCCCGAGGCGGTTCGCCTGCATGACGGCGCTCTCGCCGCAGTCGAAGCCGCGCTGGCCACGATCCGCGAAGGCGTCACCTCCGGCGAGGTCGACGCCGCCGCCAATGCCGCGTTGGAAAAGCTCGGGATTCGGCAATGGCACTATCACCGCACCGGCTACATGGTCGGGGTGGCGTCGATCGCCACCTGGGGCCTCGGCCATATCGGCGCGTTGCGCGAGGACGACCCGCTGGTGCTGCGCGAGAACATGACCTTCCATCTGCCCATGGTGCTGTTCAAGCCGGGCGCCGTCGGCGCTGGGCTGAGCGAGACGGTGCGCGTGACCCGCGACGGGGTCGAGGTCCTGACCGGCTATCCGACGCGGGAATTGATCGCGCTTTAGACCGTGGCGACAAGGCAGCGGGATGCCATATCACCCTTCGAGACGCGCGCTGCGCGCGCTCCTCAGGATGAGGAACCATTGTGAATTTTCCTCACCCTGAGGAACCGCCGCAAGGTGGCGTCTCGACGGGTCCAGCCAGGGTGGAATAATGTGTGCGGGTCTGGCCCCGAACCGGATCACACCTTAGATTGCCCCCTCAACCGCTCGGCCGCCCCGTCGCGGGCGCCGCACCAAATATCGAATCCCCGGGAGACGTCATGGACGCCAAGGTCAGCGAACACGAACTCGCCACCATGAAATTCGGCGTCGGGCAGCCTGTCCCGCGCACGGAGGACCCCGTGCTGCTGCGCGGCGAGGGCCAGTATACCGACGACCTCAACCGCCCCGGCCAGGCCTATGCGGCCATGGTGCGCAGCCCTTATCCCCATGGCGAGGTCAAGGGCATCGATGCCGAGGATGCCCTGGCGATGCCCGGCGTCCTGGCCGTCTTCACGGGCGCCGATCTCCGGGAAGCGGGCTATGGCGCATTGAAATGCGCCCTGCCCTTCAAGAATCGCGACGGCTCGGAGATGAACCGCCCGCCGCGCTTCGCCCTGGCCCTCGACCGGGTCCGTTTCGTCGGCGATCCCATCGCCGTCGTGGTGGCGGAAACCCAGTCCCAGGCCCAAGACGCGGCCGAAGCCGTGATGGTCGATATCGACTCCCTCCCCGGCGTCGCCAATATGGCCGATGCCCTGAAGCCGAACGCGCCGCAGCTCTATGACGAGGCGCCGGGCAATATCGCGCTCGACTTTCTCTACGGCGATCCCGACGCCGTCGGGAAAGCCTTCGATGACGCGGCCCATGTCACGCGCATGGACATCACGAACAACCGCATCGTGGTCAATCCGATGGAGCCGCGCGCGGCGATCGGCGAATACGATGCCGCGGCCGACCATTGGACCCTGCAGGTGTGCAGCCAGGGCGTCTTCGGCCTCAGGAACCAGCTCGCCAAGGACATCCTGCAGGTGCCGCCGGAGAAGGTGCGCGTGCTGACCGGCAATGTCGGCGGCTCCTTCGGCATGAAGATCTTCTGCTATCCCGAATATGTCTGCGCCCTGCACGCCTCGAAGGTCTTGGGCCGGCCGGTCAAATGGACCGACGACCGCTCGGGCGCCTTCCTTTCGGACCATCACGGCCGCGACCATCAGGTGACCGCCGAACTGGCCCTGGACAAGGACGGCCGCTTCCTGGCCATCCGCGTCGAGGGCATGGGCAATATGGGCGGCTGGCTGGGCAATGTCGGCCCGATGATGCCGACCATGAACATCGTCAAGAACATGGTCAGCCTGTACCGGACGCCGAAGATCGAGGTGGCGGTGAAATGCGTCTTCACCAACACCGTGCCGCTGACCGCCTATCGCGGGGCGGGCCGGCCCGAGGGCAATTACTATATGGAACGGCTGGTCGACACGGCGGCCCGCGAGATGGGCATCGACCGGGTCGAGCTGCGCAAGCGCAACATGATCCGGCCCGAGGACATGCCCTACGAGGCATCCTCCGGCATGACCTATGACAGCGGCGATTTCCCCGCCCTGCTCGACAAGGCCATCGAGGAGGCCGATGTCGCCGGCTTCGAGGCGCGCCGCGAGAAGAGTGAGGCCGCCGGCCTGAAGCGCGGGCTGGGTATCGGCTGCTATCTCGAAGTGACGGCCCCGGCCAACAAGGAAATGGGCGGGCTGCGCTTCGAGGAGGACGGCACCGTCACGATCATCACCGGCACCCTGGATTACGGCCAGGGCCATGCCGCGCCCTTCGCCCAGGTGTTGAGCGCGAAGCTGGGCATCCCCTTCGAGCGTATCCGCCTGCTCCAGGGCGACAGCGACGAGATGCTGGCGGGCGGCGGCACCGGCGGCTCGCGCTCGATCATGAACAGCGGTGCGGCAATCCTTCAGGCGGGCGACGCGGTGATCGACAAGGGAAGGCAGATCGCCGGCCATGTGCTGGAAGCGGCGGCGGCCGATATCGAGTTCTCGGAAGGCCGCTTCATCATCGCCGGCACCGACCGGTCGATCCCTATCATGGAACTGGCCGACAAGCTGCGCGCGGGCCTTGCCCTGCCGGAAGACATGCCCAAGACCCTGGATGTCTCGGAAGTCTACGACGGCGCGCCCTCGGCCTTCCCCAACGGCTGCCATATCTGCGAGCTCGAGGTCGATCCCGACACCGGGGTGGTGACGATCGACCGCTATCTGATGGTCAACGACTTCGGCACCATCATCAATCCGATGCTGGTCGAGGGCCAGGCCCACGGCGGCGTGGTCCAGGGCATCGGCCAGGCCCTGATGGAACATGCGATCTATGACGAGGAGGGCCAGCTTCTGACCGGCTCCTTCATGGATTACGCCTTGCCCATCGCGGCCGACGCGCCGGACTTCCGGGTGATGAGCCGCCCGGAGCCGGCCAAGACCAATCCCCTGGGCGCGAAGGGTTGCGGCGAAGCGGGCTGCGCGGGCGCCCTGCCCGCGGTCATGAACGCACTCGTGGATGCCCTGTCGTCCTACGGCATCGCCCATATCGACATGCCCGCGACGCCGCCGAAGATCTGGCGCGCGATCCAGGAGGCCCAAGCGTAGGGCCAGGACGGCGCCTCCTGACCGAAGGAGGCGCATGGTCGAATTGGCGCGGTCGAAAGAGAAATGGTGCCCCCAGGGAGACTCGAACTCCCACGCCCTTGCGGGCAACAGATTTTGAGTCTGCCGCGTCTACCAGTTCCGCCACAGGGGCACGCGGCGCGATAATAGCGCGCGGCCCTGGCGGGTCAACGCGCATGGCGGGGCGGCCGGCTTTCGAGCGCGCCGCCGGATCGTTAAGGTCGGCCATCCGGGATGGCGGAATCGATGGCGCGGTCATGGGCGACAAACAAATCCGGGAACTTGTCGGCGACGAGGCGGAAATCCGTGCTTTTGCTATGAGTTTTCCCGAGGCGACGGAAGATTTCCCCTGGGGCGACCGAGCCATCAGGGTGCGGGGCAAGGTTTTCGTTTTCATGGGCGGCGGTGGGGGCGACGAATTCGGGCTCAGCGTGAAGCTACCGAGATCGCGAGAGTTCGCCCTCGATTATCCCTATACCGAACCGACCGGCTACGGCCTCGGCCGGCACGGCTGGGTCTCGGCCCGGTTCGAGGCCGGCGCGGCGTTGCCGATCGACCAGCTTCGCGCCTGGATCACGGAAAGTTTCGCCGCGATTGCGCCCAAGACCCTGGCGCGCAAGGTCGGACCGACGCCCCCTGCCTGACTGCGCCGGACGCGGACCGTGCTTGCCCGCGCCCGAGGCGGCTGGTAAAGCCAGCGCCACGCGCATCCGCCCCCGACCCGCCCGACGGAGCCTTCCCCACCCGTGCTGAAAGCCCTCTACGACTGGGCCATGAACATGGCCCGCCATCGCCACGCTTATTGGGCGGTGGGCACGGTGTCCTTTCTCGACAGTTCGATCCTGCCGATACCGCCAGACATCATCATGGTGCCCATGATGGTCGCCCGGCGCGAAAGAATCTGGCGGATCGCAGCGGTCTGCACCGTCGCGTCGATCGCCGGCGCCTATCTCGGCTATGCCATCGGGTACTTCCTGTTCGAGATGATCGGCCAGCCGCTGCTCGACTTTTACGGCTATATGGACCATTTCGCGGCCTTCCAAGCGGCCTATAATAAATGGGGCGTATGGATCGTCATCGGCGGCGGTTTAACCCCCTTTCCCTTCAAGATCGTCACCATCGCCAGCGGCGCCACCCAACTCGACCTGCTCTCCTTCACCATCGGTTGTCTGGTCTCGCGCGCGCCGCGCTTTTTTCTCGAAGGCGCGCTGCTCTGGTATTGCGGCCCCTGGGTGAAGGAGTTCATCGAAAAGCGCCTCGCCCTGGTCACGACCATGACCTTCCTGCTGATCGCCGGCGGCTTCGTCGCCGCCAAGTATCTGTTCTAACGCCCCTCCCCTCCGCAGCGCGGGCGCGCTATATCTGAGGCCATGACCTTGCCCCTTCGCACCGCTATCTGGCTGGCCCTGACAGCCGCCATCCTGGCCCTCGGCAGTGCCTTCGCCATGCAGTATCTGGCGGGGCTGCAGCCCTGCGTTCTGTGCGTCTGGCAACGCTATCCCTATGGCGTGGTGATCCTGCTGGCCGCCCTCGCCCTGATCGCGCCCGGCCAGGCACGCTGGCTGCTGTTGGCCGCCGGCCTCGCCTTCCTGGTCGATGCCGGAATCGCGGGTTTTCATGTCGGGGTCGAGCAGCATTGGTGGGAGGGCAAGAGTTCCTGCGGGACGGAGGGCGCGGCGCCCGCCAGCCTGGCCGATCTGAAGGCCCAGTTGACCGCCGGTCCGGTGGCCCGCTGCGACGAGCCCCAGGGCGTCTTCCTGGGCCTATCGATCGCGGGCTGGAACCTGGCCTTCGCGCTCTCCCTGGCAATACTGTCGTTGCGGAACGCGGTCTTCAGCGGACGAGGGCGGTGATGGACGACGCACCGGAACGGCCACATACACGCCCTCGCGCGACGGCCGAGGACGCCCTGCCCGGGGATCCCGGCAAAGAAGAACTGGTCGCCCGAATGATCCGCGTCGATCAGGCCGGCGAATACGGCGCGGTGCGTATCTATGAAGGACAGCTTGCGGTGCTGCGCGGCACCCCGGCCGGCGACAAGATCGAGGAGATGCTGGCCCAGGAGCATGAGCATCTGGCCGCCTTCAACAAGATGATCGTGGAGCGGCGGGTGCGGCCCACCGCTTTGCAGCCTCTTTGGCACCTGGCCGGGTTCGCCCTGGGCGCGGCGACGGCCGCGCTGGGCCCGCGCGCCGCAATGGCCTGCACCGTCGCCGTGGAAGAGGTCATCGGCAAGCATTACGGCGAGCAGGCCGACCGGCTGGGCGAGGACGAAGCGCCCCTGCGCGAACAGATCGAAAGCTTCCGCGACGACGAGCTGGATCATCTGGAAACGGCCGTCGAGCACGGCGCCTACGAGACGCCCGGCTATGAACTGCTTGCCGGCGCGGTCAAGGCGGGATCGCGGATGGCGATCTGGCTTTCGTCCCGGCTCTGATCGCCCAGGCCGGCCGGATAGCCCGGCTCTAGCCGGTCTCCAACTCGCTGTCCCAATACAGGTAATCATGCCAGGTGTCGTGCAGATAGCCGGGCGGAAAACCGCGGCCATTCTCGCGCAACAGATAGCTGGTCGGCACCTCGGGCTCGTGGCGCGGCATCATGCCGACCTGACGCGGCATCCAATTGCCTTTGCGCAGATTGCAGGCCGCGCAGGCGGTCACGACATTCTCCCAATTCGTCCGGCCGCCGCGCGACCGCGGCACGACATGGTCGAAGGTCAGATTCGGGATCGGAAAGCGCCCGCCGCAATATTGGCAGACGAACCGGTCGCGCAGGAACACGTTGAAGCGCGTGAAGGCCGGGCGGCGCGAGAGCGAGATATACTCCTTGAGCGCGATCACGCTGGGCAGCCGCATCTCGAAGGACGGCGAACGCACGACCCGCTCGTATTCCGAAACCACGTTCACCCGGTCGAGAAACACGGCCTTGAGAGCGTCCTGCCAGGGCCAGACGGACAGAGGAAAGTAGCTCAGCGGGCGGAAATCCGCGTTGAGGACGAGAGCGGGCGTATCCTTCATCATCGTCGCCGTCCGGCACCCCGATCAAGGTCGAGTCATTGCCATCCGCAGAGTCCGGGGCGCAGAGTCCGAGGCGCGGAGTCCGGGCCGCGGGCGGCCTAGGCTGCCAATCATGCCGGGGCGCCCTGGCAAACACAATATCTAGCCGGGATCCGGCCTTGAACCCGGCTCAGCCCTGCGCGGATTCGGGCGGGCGATATCACATTCACGTGTCATGGTGTTTCGCAGGACTTGAAACCTGCCGCCTACCCATCACCCTCTAGGCATATCCGCGACCCTATCCACCCCGCCTTACACAACGGAGACCGTGCCATGACAGCGAAACTAAAATCCGGCGACCAGTTCCCCGAAATGCGCCTGCCCAAGGCCGGCGGCGGCGAGGTCGCCCTGGGCGGCACGCGCGACAAATGGCAGATGGTCGTGGTCTATCGGGGCAAGCATTGCCCGATCTGCTCGCGTTATCTCGCCAAGCTCGGCGGCATGGCCGATCGCTTCGCCGCCACGAACACGGAACTGGTCGCAATCTCGGCCGACACCGCCGAACAGGCAGAGGCAAGCAAGGCCGAATGGGATACCGGCGCGGTGCCCCTGGCCTATGGCCTCGATATGGCGCAGATGCGCGCCCTGGGCCTCTATATCACCGAGCCGCGCGGGGACAGCGAGACCACCCACGCCTTTCCCGAACCCGGCCTCTTCGTCCTCAATCCCGAAGGCCGCGCCCATATGATCGATATCGCCAACGCGCCCTTCATCCGCCCGGATCTCGAGCAGATTCTGGGTGGCATCGGCTTCGTGCAGGAAAAGAACTACCCGATCCGCGGCACGGCGGAGTAGCCGTCCGGCGCTAGCCCAGCACTTTGGCGAGGAAGCGCGCAGCCAGAGCCATGGCCTCCTGATCGATACCATGGCCAAGGCCCGGGCGGGTGTGGGATTCGACGGCGAAGCTGGCTCCCTCCAACCCGGCCTCCGCCTCGGCTAAGGCGTCATAAGGCACGACCTCGTCGGCATCGCCGTGGACCAGCATGATCGGCGGGCGCGACACCGTTTCCTCTGGAAGAAGGTCCGGCGCCACCAGCCGGCCGGAAAATCCGACGACCCCGGCGCAGGCGACCGGCCGGCGCGGCGCGACATGCAGGGCCAACATCGTGCCCTGGGAAAAGCCGATCAGCACCATCCGCCCCTCGTCCAGGCCCAGAGCCGCGAGCTGGTCATCCAGAAAGCCGTCGAGAATCGAGGCCGCCGTCCGGCTTCCGGCCAGATAGGCTTCCGCCGAACGGTCGGACGCGCTGTACCACTGGCGACCGAAGCCCATCTCGCAGGGAAAGGGCGCGTTGGGCGAGACGAACTGGGCACCGGGCACGGCCTGACCGAGATGAGGGGCCAGGGCGATCAGGTCGTTGCCGTCGGCGCCATAGCCGTGCAGCAGGACGACCAGAGCGTCAGGGGTGCCGCCGCGGACCGGCGGCATGGCGGGTCCGGTCAATTCGAACAGGCCGGGCATAAGACAATTCTCCTCGAGATTTATTGTTCTGCGGCGGTATAGGGGATCGGGCGGCTGGAGACGGTATGGCGAAAATGATGCCAGAGCAGCCGAGCCGCGACCGCGCGCCAGGGCCGCCAGGCTTCGCCCATCACCAGCAATTCCTTACGATCGGGGCGCGTTTCCAGCCCCTTGGCATGACCGGCGGCAGCCTGAATGGCAAGGTCATCGACCGGCCAGACATCCGGCCGCGCCATGGCCGAAAGCAGATAGATCTCCGCCGTCCAGCGGCCAATGCCCTTGAGTTCGACAAGAGCCGCGATCGCGTCTTCGTCTTCCATCCGGTGAACGCGTGCAAGATCGAGCCGGCCTCCGGCGATCGCCTCGGCCAGCCCGCAGGCATAGCCATGCTTGCCCCGGCTCATCCCCAGGGCACGCGCGCCCTCGGCATCCAGGGCGAGATAGGCCTCGGGCGTCACCTCGCCCAACGCGCCCTCGATCCGCTTCCAGATCGCGTGCGCCGAGGCGACGGATAGCTGCTGGTCGACGATGATCTGCAAAAGGGCGGAGAAGCCGCCGGACCGGGTCCGGAGCGGCGGATCGCCGATCGTTTCGCGAATGCGCGCGAGATCCGGGTCCGCCGCCGCCAGGGCGTCGAGGCCGATTTTCATGCTGGTGCGGGTGAGGCGGCGGGCCATGGCCTTCCCTTAGCCCAAACTCTGCGCTACTGCCACCACCATGAGCCCGATTGCCGAAACCGAATCCACCGTCACCCGCTTCGCGCCGAGCCCGACGGGCCTGCTGCATCTGGGCCATGCCTATTCGGCCCTGTTCGCGCAAAGGATCGCGACCGAAGCCGGCGGGCGCTTCCTCCTCCGCATCGAGGATATCGACGCCGGGCGCTGCAAGCCGGAATTCGATGCCGCGATCCAAGAAGACCTGGCCTGGCTCGGCCTCGCCTGGGAGGAACCGGTGCGCCGCCAGTCGGAACACATGGCCGATTACCGCGCCGCTCTCGACCGGTTGGCGGCGGAGAGCCTGCTCTATCCCTGCTTCTGCACGCGCAAGGAAATCCTGACCGAGATCGAGCGCGCCGGCGGCGCGCCGCAGGGACCGGAAGGACCGCTCTATCCCGGCACCTGCCGCACCCTGACGGCGGAGGAGCGGCGCACGCGGATCGCGACGGGCGAGGCCTATGCCCTGCGCCTCGACGCGGCCGAGGCTGGGCGCCGCGCCGGACCGCTGAGCTGGGACGAAATCGGGCGCGGGCCGCAGGTCTGCGATCCCCTGCGCCACGGCGATGTGGTCCTGGCCCGCAAGGACGTGGCGACCAGCTACCATCTCGCGGTCACCACGGACGACGCCTTGCAGGGGGTGACACTCGTGACCCGGGGCGAGGATTTGTTCGAGGCGACCCATGTCCACCGCCTGCTGCAGGCCCTGCTGGGCCTGCCCGCGCCGCGCTATCGCCATCACCGCCTGCTGACCGACGAAAGCGGCCGCCGCTTCGCCAAGCGCGACCAGTCCCTGACCCTGCGCGCCCTGCGCGAAGCCGGCCATGCGCCGAGCGATATCCTGCCAATGATCGGCCTGGACGCGTGAGCCCTAGTCCGGGGCGGCGTGACGATAGACGAACAGACGATAGAGCGAAGAGGCGATGATGTTGCGGTAGACGAGGCCGACGCCGTGCATGTCGCCAAGTTCCAGGGTCTGGACCATCATCCCGACCTCGCGGCCGAAAATGGCGACCTCCTCGGCCCAGTCGATATCGGGCATGTTGTGCAGCCAGACCCGTGCGGTCTGGAAAAAGAGACGGTCGATGGCCTCGCGCAGCGGCGGATTGCCCACCCGGTCCAGCATCAGGCCGTGAAACTGCATGTTGAAACGCGCATAGGCGACCGGTTCCGGCCGGTCGTGCAGCGCCACGATATCCGCCTTCAGCGCCCGCCATGCGGCGAGATCGGTCGGCCCCGGCGGCGCCGGGTCGAGATCACCTACCAGTTCCGCCAACCGCATGCGGAAGCCATAGATCTGTTCGAGCCCGGCCAGATCGATATCGGTCACCATGGTGCCCGCGCCATGGCGCGTTTCGACCAGACCATCCGCTTCGAGACGGTTGAGAACCTGACGAATCGGCGAGCGGCTGACCCCGAATTCAGCGGCGAGCAGATTCTCGCTCAACACCGTCAGGGGCGGATATTCGAGGGTCGAGATGCGCGCCCGCAATTCGCGATACAGCGCGTCCGAACGCTCCCGCGCCCGACTTCGTCGATTGGGTATCGGTCGGTTCATTTCACCATGTTACATACAACTACGCATAAATCAGTACTATTTTGTCGATGATTTTGCTGTTGCGGAACCAGTTGCATGCAAATTATGGTTCGCATCTTCGCGGCCAAGCCGATCGGCCGAGGGCCGGTAGGGGCCGGGTGTCACAAGATTGGGCGGCACAAGGTGGAAAAGGATCCGCGGCATGAGTAACACGACGGCACAGGCGGCCCTGGACGGTCTGATCGGCGCTGAACGCATCGCCGCGCTGAACGACACCCTGGGCAAGGCCAAGGGCCTGCCCGGCGCGGCCTATGGCCCCGATTTCTACCGGCTGGAGCAGACCGACTTCTTCCCCCGGCTCTGGTGTCCGGTCGCCTTCGCCAGCGATCTGCCAGATCCCGGCGACGCCTATCCGGTCGATCTGGCCGGCTGGAAAATTCTGCTGCTGCGCGACAAGACCGGGGAACTCCGCGCCTTCCACAATGTCTGCCGGCATCGTGCGATGCAGCCGGTTCCCTCGCCGTGCAAGGGCCTGTCGCATATCACCTGCGCCTGGCATGCCTGGACCTACGGTCTCGACGGAAAACTGGTCGCGACCCCCACGATCGGCGGCGAGCGCGAGAATGCCTCGCCCGATTTCGACAAGGCCGATACCGATCTGCGGCCGATCCGTATCGCCCAATGGTTCGACCTGATCTTCGTCAATATCGACGGCCAGGCCCCGCCCTTCGACGAACATATCGCCCCGCTGGCCGATCTGGTCTCCGAGTTCGATCATACCAAACTGGCCCGCGCCGAGGACTGGTCGACGGTCTATCCGGCCAATTGGAAGGTCACGGTGGAAAGCGTACTGGAGGAGTATCACATCCCCTTCGGCCATCCCCAGCTAACCCGCGGCGTGCGCCGTCACAACCCGATGCTGCACGGCGCGGGCCGCACCTTCATGGCGACCTCGAACGACCGGGAATACACCGACCGGGCGAAGGCCGATTCGGCGATGGGCATGCCGGGCATCTTTCCGCCCATCCCCTCGACCGACCCGAACGGTACGACGCCGAACCGCAGCCATTTCATCGTCGTCTCGCCGACCGGCGCGATGCAGACCCGGTCCGATCACATGCTGCTGGGCCTGATGCTGCCGAACGGCCCGGACAGCACCAATGTCCGTTTCGTCCACTATTATGTGGGCGATGCGGCAACCGATCCGGCACTGGCGCCGGTGCGCGACAAGCTGGTCGAGGCCTGGAAAGTCGTGTTCGCCCAGGATGTCGATTTCGTGCGCAACACCCAGGCCAATCATGCCCTGCGCGACGAGGTCGGCCTGGACACGCGGTTCTCGCCCTATTGGGAGAGCAACCTGCGGCAATTCCAGCAGATGGTGGTCGAGGTCATCCGCGGCGATTGACCGCCTCACGCCCGGATTCGCCTATTGGCGGAGGCCGTGGACGATATCGATATAGTCCGGACTCTCCGGGCCTATCAGGCCGTGACGAATCAGGAAATCGATGAGCACGAGATTGCAGTTGAATTTGAACTCGGCCGTTTCGCGCACGATCTCGGCCACCTTCTCGATGGGCCAGAGATAGAATTCCTCGATCTCGTCGTCGTTCGGCCGGGGCGTGAAATCGGCTGGCAGTTCGAGGTCGAAGCAATACTGAACGTCGGGCTTCAGGCCCTCCTCGACCGCCGCCATGTAGGAAACCGCGCCCACGGGCGTGGCGCGCACCGCGAGCTCGGGCGGGATCGAGGCTTCCTCGCCGCATTCCTTGACTAGATTTTCCGCAAGCGTCAGCCCGAAAGGCTGACCGCCGGCGACCGTGTTGTCGAGCATGCCCGGGAAGGTCGGCTTGTTGCGCGAGCGCCGCGCGATCCACATTTCGATGCCGTTTCCGCGCCGCACGAAGCCGTTCATATGCACGCCGAAAGCGCGGATTCCGAAAACCGGCACGCCGGCCCTCTCCATCCGCAAGAGAGATTCGTCACCGAAGCGCCGGACGACCGGATAGGACTCGTCCCGCCAGGCCGGAACCATGCCTTCTTCGCGCAGGACGGCGAGCACCTCCGCCATCGCGGCGGAGCGCGCATCGAAGCCGCCGATTTCCTCCCGCAGGACGACCGATTCGGGCGTAATGGAAAAGACCTTGTCGAACCCGCTCAAGAGATCCGCCAGGTCGTGACGCACCCAGCCGATCCGCTGCCCCGCCACGCGGAACGGGCGGAAGCGCGAAATCTCATGGGCGTTGCACTCACGGATGCGATCTAGAAAAGCCATGGATGCCACCTAGGCGACACGAGGCCGCGATACAAGAGACCCGAACGAAAACGGGGGCGCCGAAGCGCCCCCGCCATTCCGTATCGACAACGAAATCCGGCTTAGTTCGGCCAGATCTTCTTGGGGTTCTTGCCCGGCTCGAAGGTCGCAGCGTCCGAGTCCGTGAACTCGTAGACCGCGCCGTGGAACACACCGCAATCGCCATACTGATTGCAAGTGATCTCGCCGGACAGACCCGCCAGGCCCTTCGTCCCGTAAAGGGCCGCACGCATCGCCTCGCGGCCAATGTAGCTGTTGCCCTTGTCGTCGGTCTTGATGACCTTGTCGATTGCCGCCAACGCCATCTTGGTCGCGTCATAGGCCAAGTAGTGATAGGCCTGGGGCGGACGCTCGCCGTACTTCTCGATATAGGTGTCGATGAACTTCGGATAGTCCGCGCTGAACACTTCCGGCGAAAGGTCGACGAGGGCAATCCTGAAGCCAACGACCGAATCGCCTGCCGCCGTGATCATATCCGGCGTCATCAGGGCGTTCTGGCCGAGAAGAATGGTGTTCTCGGGCCCGCTGACATCCTTCGCCTGGCGAACGACATAACCGGCCGCGAAAACATAGACCGGCATATAGATCAAGTCGGGCTTGTCGGCCGCGATCTTGGTCAGGGCCGGGCGCATGTCCACGTCCTGGGCGCCGATCGCCTCGATGTTGATGACTTCACCGCCCAGAGCCTTGAAGGCTGCCGCGAAATGCTTGGCCACCGATTCCGAATAGGACGTGCCGTCATGCAGGGCAACGACCCGGCGGACGCCAGCAGCGTTATAGGCATAGTCGGCATCCGACAGGGCCGACTAGGAATCGTTGAACGCGGTCCGCGTATACCAGTTGTAGATCGGGTCGCGATCCGGATCCGTAATGTCCGGGATGCTGTTCAGGCCGATCGACGGAATGCCGGCCTTGCCCAGAATGGGCGCACCCGGCATGGCCGCGTTCGAGCAGGACGGCCCGATCACAACGACGATCTTCTGGTTCGCCGCGAGCTTGGTGGCCGCCGTCTGGCCGCCCTCGGAGCTGCACAGCGAATCCTCGACATTGAGCTTGACCGGATGGCCGGCGATCTTCCAATCGACCTCGTCCAACGCGATCTCGATCGCCCGCTTCTCGTCGATGCCGAGGGCCGATTCGGGGCCACCGATGGCGATATAGGAGCCGATGATGACCGGCTGGCCCTTCTGAATCTCGATGACCCCCACGTCGTCCGTGACAGGCCCTTTTGTCTCGGCTGCCTGCACGCCAATGGACAGCGCGCCGGCCGCGAGAGCCGCGACCGCCGCATGTCTCAACACATTCATGATGACTGCCTCCGATGGATGCACGAGCGATACGGGATACTGACGCCGAATGCCGTAATCCTCCCAGGAACCCGATCCCGCAATACTCATGCTGCGCAACATTCGCTTCGACGATTAGTGCATAGCGTCAAAGGCCATGCAAGCCGAGCACGGCCAAAGGCCTAAGCCGATTTCGCCAGACGCTTTTCCGAGGTCAGAACGAGGCGCACCTCGACCATCTGGCGCAGGGCCTGGGCAATCTGTTCGCACAATTCAGGCCGCAAGCCACGCAGTTGCAGGTCGATATGCAACTCGTCGCCGCGCGGACCTGCGATGGTGCTGTGCCATTGGCTGGGCACCAGCCCGCGCTTGGCGAACTGGCCCAGGACGCGCGGCATCGCAGCGGGGTCAACCGCCGAATGGACCGAAAAACAAGCTGTATGAGGATAGTCAGGAACGTGTGACATGACCGGCGAACTCCCGAAAACGATCGAAACGAAGAACGGCAAAAGCCCGGCATCCAACGGATACCGGGGCCGTAATTCGCCCGAGGGGAAGTCGCCATATCATGGCCGGGACATTACCGACCGCTCCCGGAACGGTCAACCGGAGTGCTATTGCAGGCTGTAGGCCAGTGCGGCAGCAGCGATGGCCGGCACGGCCGCCGCGACAGCGACCCGCGCCAGCGCGCCATAGCCATCGCCGCGCATCAACAGGCCGGCGAAACAGAACGGCAGCGGCGTCAACGCGACCCAGTTCACCAAGGTCGTGGCCAGTCCGGCCGCCGCGAAACCGGCGAGCCCGGTCCCGCAGAGCAGCAACGCCGCCGGCCCGAAACCCAGGCCGCGCCGAGCAAGGGCCAGGGCGCCGCCGAGGGCGGCCGCACCCAGGGCGATCGGCGGCACCACCAAGCTGGTCGAGCCGCCGAACAGCGAGGCCAGCCCGAATCCGCTCAAGACCGCGCCCAGAACAAGGGCTGAGGCGACCGGGCGGGCAGCGTTGCGGCGCAGAATCGCATGACCCAATATCCCGGCCATGGCGGCGACGAGAACCGAGGCCATGCGGCCCGGAAAGGGTGTGGCAAGGGCCGGCCAGGCCACCGCGAACGCCGCCGCCGCGCAAACCGCCGCCTCCGCCGCCCATCGCCACCAAGGCGCCGGAAGACGGCCCGTTCCCGCGCCGAGGACCGCGCCCGCGAGGATCGCGAGGGCGAGCGCATGTTCCGCCGCGCCAAAGGGAATCAGAGGGAAGCCCGTGCGCAGCCAGAAGGCGACCACGACGCCGAGGACCAGGCCGAGGGCGGCGCGGCGGGTCGCGGCTGTCGCCAGAAAGGCGATAGCGCCCGGCAGGATCAAACCGGCGGTCCAGAGATTGTTCAGCCCGATGCGCAGGAGCTCGAGGCTCATTGCCGCCGCCCGCCATTTTGCCTCGCGGCGGCGAGCTTACCCGCCCACGCCCCCGTCGCGCGATGCCGGGCAGGAACAAGACATCCTTCCTGCGACGATCGCTTGCGGTCAGGCCGCGCCGCGATTGTCCCGCGCCACGATATCCAGGAGGTCGCCCAGGATGCGCAGAACCTCGAAGTCCCGCGGCGTGTAGATGCGCACCACGCCCATATCCTCCAGTCTGCGCCGATCCACCGGCGGGACGATACCGCCCAGCACGACGGGCACCGGATGGCCTTCCTCGGCGAGGGCCAGGATGACGCGCTCGACCAGGGGAAGATGCGAGCCCGACAAGACCGAAAGCCCGACCAAGTCGACCTTCTCCTCCGCCGCCCGGCGTGCAATCTCCTCCGGTCCCTGGCGGATGCCCTCATAGACCACGGCGAATCCGGCCGCCCGGGCGCGCAGGGCGATCTGCTCGGCCCCGTTGGAATGGCCGTCCAAGCCCGGCTTGCCGACCAGGATCGATGGCCGATGGCCCAGCCGCGCGGCCACCGCGTCGACCCGCGCGCGCAGCGCCGCCATGCCCGGTTCATCGAACTCGCTCTGCGCCAGATCCAGCGCCGTGGGCGGGCGGTATTCGCCGAAGACCTGACGCAGGGTCTCGGCCCATTCGCCCGTGGTCGCTCCGGCATGGGCGCAGGCGATCGACGTTTCCATGACGTTCTCGCCGCGCCGCGCGACTGCCGCCAGCGCATCGAGAGCCGCCTCGACCCGCGCCCCGTCGCGGGAGGCGCGCCAAGCGGCGAGGGATTCGAGCTGGGCCTGAAGCGCGGCGGGGTCGAGGGCGAGATGATCGCCGCCCGCCTCGCTCGACAGGGGCGACGGCGCGCTGTCGGTATAGGCGTTCACCCCGACCACAATGTTCTCTTCCGTCTCGATGCCCGTCAGGCGCGCGGCCTGGGCCTCGATCAGGCGGGATTTCATCGTACCGTCCTCGATCGCCCGGACGGCGCCGCCCCGGTCCAGCACCTCGTCCAGCACGGCCCGCGCGGCCTGTTTGAGGGCAGCGGTCTTCTCCTCAACCACCCGGCTGCCGTCGAACAGATCGGCGTATTCCAGCAGATCGGTCTCGAAGGCGACGATCTGCTGCAGGCGCAGGCTCCACTGCTGGTCCCAGGGTCGGGGCAGGCCCAATGCTTCGTTCCAGGCCGGCAGATGGACCGCCCGCGCGCGCGCATTCTTGGACAGCACGACGGCCAGCATTTCGAGCAGGATGCGATAGACGTTGTTCTCGGGCTGCTGCTCGGTCAGGCCCAGGGAATTGACCTGCACACCGTAGCGAAAGCGCCGCAGCTTGGGATCCGTGACGCCGTAGCGGGTCTCCGCGATCTCGCCCCACAACTCGGCGAAGGCGCGCAGCTTGCACATCTCCGCCACGAAGCGAATCCCGGCATTGACGAAGAAGCTGATGCGCCCGACGACGGCGGGGAATTCCGCCTCGGCAATGCGCCCGCCGTCGCGCAGATGGTCGAGCACGGCGATGGCGTTGGCCAGGGCGAAGCCGACCTCCTGCTCCGCCGTCGCCCCCGCCTCCTGCAGGTGATAGGAGCAGATATTGACCGGGTTCCATTTCGGAATCTCGCGGGTCGTGAAGGCGATCACATCCGTGGTCAGGCGCAGGCTCGGCCCCGGCGGGAAGATATAGGTGCCGCGCGAAAGATATTCCTTGAGCACGTCGTTCTGCACCGTGCCCGACAGCGCGGACCGGGCGATGCCGCGCTTCTCCGCCGCGGCGACATAAAGCGCGAGCAGCCAGGGCGCCGTCGCATTGATCGTCATCGAAGTGTTCATGGCGTCGACCGGGATGCCGTCGAACAGGCGTTCCATATCGCCCAGATGGCCGATCGGCACACCGACCTTGCCGACCTCGGTGCCCGCGAGGGCATGGTCCGAGTCGTAACCGAGCTGGGTCGGCAGATCGAACGCGACCGAAAGGCCGGTCTGGCCGCGCGCCAGATTGGCCCGGAACAGGGCGTTGGACTCGGCCGCCGTGGAATGGCCGCTATAGGTGCGGATCAACCAGGGCCGGTCGCGCCTCGGCGCCTCGGTGTTGTCCATCGCCCCTCTCCTTCGCCCGACGAACGGGCCTCTTGCACCGCAATATTCCACAGCGAACTTATTGTGCGTTGCACAATATCGACACGCCAGCTACGAGTCCAACAGCAAGAAATATGGGATGGGTTACCGTAATCCACCCTGTGCGATGGATGGGTGTAACGA